>JAUXGG010000377.1 GCA_030622265.1 Candidatus Eiseniibacteriota bacterium | reverse complement strand
TAAGAATGAGCCGGCCTGCCTGGGATGCCTGATCGCGATGCGCCATGGCTTTCCGTCGGTCCGGGAGCCGATGAGCTTGAGATCTCCCCCCGCATTGATGATGGCCGACTCCACACCCATCCGGCGAATCCTCTCGGAGGCGAGATCGACGGCGTAGCCCTTGGCGATGCCGCCCAGGTCGAAGAAAAAGTCCTCACATCCCGCGCCGGCCAAATAGCCGGCAAGCCCCACGCAGGAGAGCGCCCGGGCAAGCGAGTCTGCTGACGGGGGCTCTGCCGCGTCATGGAATTCCCAGAGCCTCAAGACCACCCCCACCGTGGGATCGAACATCCCATCGGTCCTTAGATTCACGTCCCGCGACACCTCAAGGAGAAACTCGAAGGCCTCCGATGCCATCAGCGCCCCCTCGCTCCGGGAGTTCACGGTGCCATCGCCGAACATGCTGTCTATCCGGGCTACTTCCCGCATTGCCGCATCCACCGCCGAGCGGGCAAGCTCGGCATCCCTCGCCCAGACCGATACCTCGACATAGGTATCCATCATGATGGCCGAGTCCGAATGGTGATGGACCTTGGGCCTCATGCTTCTTGCCGCAACAACACCCAGGATGGCGAAGATGATGAGGATAGGTGGAAGGTACCGGTAATGTCCCATAGGCTCCGCCCTCACTCCCGTCTCGATACCAGGCGCTCGGTAAGAAGGATCAGCGACCGCCGGGCAGGAGAGGGACCAAACCCCTCGACGCAGGCCCGGGCCTTTACCGCCAGGTCCGCCGCGCGGTCCCGGGTATAGCTTATACCCCCGTTGGATTCGACGAAGTCAATCACGTCTTTGAAGTCGGAATCGACCGTCCCTCTGGAAGATATGATATCGATCATGCGCCGGGCCTCCGTATCGCCGGCGTTCCTGAGGGCAACGATCACGGGAAGCGTGATCCTTCCGTCCCTGAGGTCATTGCCGGTCGGCTTACCCATGGTCTCCTCGTCGCCGACAATGTCCAGCACATCATCGATCATCTGAAACGCGATCCCGATGTGCTCACCGTACTTGGAGAGCTTCAAAAGATGTTCAGAGGACAGCCTGCCGGCCAGGCTTCCGGCCTCGCAGGATGCGGCAAACAGGGCCGCGGTCTTAAGCCTTATCATCTCGGTATAGGTCTCCTCACTCACGTCCATCTGCCCGCGCAGGTCCATCTGGAACATCTCGCCGAAGGTCAACCGGTCGGAGCTCCTGGAAAAAACCGATGCGATCTCGAAGAGCCCAGCGTCGTGCAGCAGCCTGAAGGCGGTGCAGAACAGATGGTCTCCCATGATGACCGAGACCTGGTCATTCCAGAGCCTGTTGATGGTGGGAAGACCCCTTCTGAGGTGGCTCCTGTCTATGGAATCGTCATGAAGCAGCGTAGCGGTATGGATGAGCTCAACCGCGGCGGCAACCTTGACGGCGGAAGCCGGATCCGGCTCACCCAGCCTCGCACACAGTAGAACCAGGATGGGTCTCGCCCGCTTGCCCTTAACCGCGGTGAGATGCCTGCCGATGGCGGAGACCAGGGCGATATCGGCTGAGAAGATGCGCGCCAGCTCCTCCTCCACGAGACCGAGCTCGCGGCGTACAGGTGCTCTTATCTCATCGCCTGATATCGAAGCTTTACCCGTGCTCATGAGCAGCTATCCTAATGGTTGCGCGGAGATTAGTCAATCCGCGCGCGGCATACGTCACGCCCCCTCACAAGAGAAACGAAAAGGCCAGCAGCCCCGTGGTAAGAACCTGGCTCATGATGGCGCCCCGGCTTGCCCTCATGGCGCCGGCGCGGTCCTTAAGCGCCCTGCCGGGAAGCAGGTCTCTTGAGATGACCGCCGCGGGAATCAGGGCCAGAACGGCCCAGGCCGGATAAAGGCCGGTTGCCATGCCCGGGATGATCCAGGCATATGCGCCGGCGTAGATGAGCAGGAAGAACCTGTAACCCTTCCTCTTCCCCAGGGCCACGACCAGGGTCCGCTTTCCAGCACGCTCATCCCAGGCAAAGTCCAGGACCTCGTTTACGAGCAGAATGGCAAGCACCAGGAGGCCCGCCGGTATCGAGACCGCAAGGACATGGGTATCGAGGCGGCCTGCCTGACAGAGGTAACTGCCGGCTACCAGGAGCGGGCCGAAGGCCGCGAAGACGGCAAGCTCGCCCACTCCCCTGTAACTGAGCTTGACCGGGACGGCCGTATAGAGGACGCCCAGGGCTATCCCTGCGAGGCCCAGGAAGAGCACCAGATTGCCGGGTATCATGGAGTTGAGGATCAGACCCTGCACCAACCCGGCCACCAGGAAGAGGATCGACACCGCCAGTATTGTCCTCGGCGGGATCAACCCTTCCTGGATGACCCGGCTGCCGCCGGAGAATGGGGTAGGTTCCAGGTTGATCCTGTCGCAACCTGTGATCTCATCGAAGTAGTCATTGGCAAGGTTGGCGCCCAGATGCACGCAGAGCACACCGAAGAGCGTGAGTCCCAGCCGGAAAAAACTCAGGTCACCGGTCCTCGAATAGGCAGCGAAGGCGCCGAGGAAGACCGGCAGGCCCGAAGCTGTAAGGAAGGGTGCCCTGAGGGCGCGAAGCCAGAGAGCGGGACCCCGAATGGGCTCCCCGGCCAGGCCACTCTCAGAACTCATTGGGAAGCGCCTGCATCTGCTCCAGAGTGAACACCGGACCGTCCCTGCATACATAGCGGCTGCCTATATTGCACCGGCCGCAGGTACCCACACCGCACTTCATCTTCATCTCGAGAGTGGTGACAACATCGGCAGGCTTCAGTCCCAGTTTCTTCGCGGACATGAAAACG
>JAUXGG010000093.1 GCA_030622265.1 Candidatus Eiseniibacteriota bacterium | reverse complement strand
TCCAGGGGGCCTACCCGCCTGGCCACGATGGTCTGAAGCGCCATCACGAACTGCGCGGCCACCACCACGGTATCGATCGCCTTGTGAGGACTCGACCCGTGGCCGCCCTTTCCCGTTATGGTAATCTCGAAATCGTCGGCCGAAGCCGAGATATAGCCATCATTGATGGCGACCTTGCCCACCGGTATCTCAGGATCGACATGGAGGCCTATGACTGCCCCGACCCCGGGAGAGGAAAGCGCCCCCTCTCGTATCATCTCGATGGCGCCGCCCGGCGGGGTCTCCTCGGCAGGCTGGAAGATGAGCTTGGCCTTGCCCGGAAGTTTCTCACCCGGCAACTCCCCGGCCAGGCGCTTGAGCACCAGGCCGGCCCCCAGGACTATCGCCATGTGGGAGTCGTGGCCGCAGGCGTGCATGAACCCCTTATTGCATGATGCGAGGGCAAGCCCGGTCCGCTCCTCGAGATTAAGGGCGTCCATGTCCGAGCGCAAGGCCACGACGGGTCCGGGACCGCCGTCTAAGATACCCACGATGCCCGTACCACCCACCCCGCGCTTGTGGGGGATCCCGGCGGCCTTGAGATACTCCGAGACCTTCTTCGCAGTCTTATGCTCTGCATAAGATGGCTCGGGAATCCTGTGGAGCTCTCTTCGCATGGTCACGAACTCGCTTTCGAGCTCGCGGCAAAGCGAGAGAATCCGCTGTTTCACGTCCGTCTGTTTCGGATGGGTCTGCTTCAAATGTGGCTGTTTCCTCGCGCCTGGTTTTGCCTTTCGTACCGGCTTTGCTCTTCGTAGCGCCATCAAAACACTCCCCAGGGGTGTTACACGGTCACTCCCAGACTATGTCCGCAATGGCCTCGGGTATTGTCTCGGCAAGCTCTCCGGCCATAAAACCGAAATACCCATATTCCTCCAACAGCAGATCGGCCAGGAGACCATGTATATAAACTCCGGAGGCAGCGGCCTCAAGAGCATCGGCGCCCTGGGCTAAGAGCCCCGTTATGATTCCGGTCAAGACATCGCCCGAGCCCGCGGTGGCGAGGCCCTGGTTGCCCGTGGGATTGATATAGGCGTCACCGTCCGGGCCGGCGATTATGGTGGGCGCTCCCTTGAGCACCATCACGACGCCCAGATCCTTGGCCGCCTTGCGCGCGAACTCCACCGGGCGGGACATGATCTTCTTCTTGTCCACGCCGAAGAGCCGTGAGGCCTCGCCCACGTGAGGCGTTATGACCAGGGGGAAACCTGCATCTTTGAGCTTCCTGGCCTGTCCGGCAAAGGCGTTCAGGCCATCGGCGTCCAGGACCGTCGGTACCTCGAGCCGTGGAAGAAGGTACTTCACAAGTTTAACGGTGTCCTTGTTCTGAGAAAGGCCGGGACCGATGGCAATGGCATCGGCACCGCCGGCGAGATCGAGGATGGCTTTACGGGCCTTGAAAGCAAGTGAGCCCTCGGGAGTCTCATCCACGGGAAGAGTCATCACCTCGGTGAGCTTGGTCTCCATCACGGCATTGAGGCTCTTTGGGGTCACCAGAGTCACCAGCCCGCAGCCCGATCTCATGGCTGAGATCGAGGTCAACGCCGCAGCTCCCGTAAACCCGGTGGAGCCGCAGACGGCGACCGCGTGCCCGCATGACCACTTGTGGGCGTCGGGAAGCTTGACCGGAAGGGCCTCCTCCACATCGGACCTTCCTAAGACGAAGGTGCCCAGCCTTTCACGCAGGACAACCTCGGGCGGCACCCCGATATCATGGACATGAAGGTCGCCCGTATAGCCCTTGCCGGGAAACAGGAAGTGGCCCAGCTTGGGAAGGGCCATGGTCACGGTAAGGTCGGCATCCACGGCGAGCTCGGCATCTCCGGTCGAGGCATTAACGCCGGAAGGTATGTCGACGGCGACCTTGACCGCCGGACAGTCATTCATGAACTGGATCACATCGCGGTGAATCCCCCGCAGCCGGCCCTCGAAGCCGGTGCCGAAAATGGCATCCACTATAATACCGGCCTTCAGGAGCTCGTCCTCGAGCCTGGGAAGAGAGGCCTCGTCGACCTCGTTTACCTTGATCCTGGCTTTGGTACAACGTTTGAGATTGGTTGCGGCGTCTCCCTTCACCTCCCGCGCCTTGCCCAGGAGGAAGACCCTGACCCGGCGGCCCTTCTTTTTTAAGAGCCTGGCTATCACGAAGCCGTCGCCGCCGTTATTTCCCTTGCCGCAGACCACCGTTATACCGGTCGTCTTGGCAGGCTTGAAATAGGTCAGCAACTCCTCGGTAACACCGGCCCCGGCGTTTTCCATGAGCTCGATCCCGGGGATGAAATCCCGGATGGTCACCTCGTCGATTTTACGCATCTGCCGTGCCGTGACTGCTGGAATCAACCTGACACCTCCGGGGATGTGATTATGGGAGAAGTTATTACGATCGCTACCGCAAGATCCTGTTCATGTGAAAGACTGACCGATGCCCGGGCCCCGCCGAGGGCATCGCTGGCCGCGCCGCTGGATTTCAGCCGCGGGGCCCCATTGGCCTCCATCACGACCTCGACGTCCTTGAAGCGTATAGCGGCCGCGCTCCTCTCCGGGCTCCCGCCCGAGACGGCCTTGAAAAAAGCCTCCTTGGCCGCGAACCTGGCGGCAAGCGACCTGGCGGGGCAGTGCCTGGACCTGCAATAGTCCACCTCGGCCCTGGTGAAGATCCGGTCGAGGAACCTGTCTCCCCACCTGTCGAGGATGGATTCCACGCGGGAAACCGATACGAGGTCTATCCCCACGCTTATGCTGTCTTGAGCAGGCATCGTACCTCCGGCCGGGCGGTCTTTCTGTGCTGCGGGCATCATATTCAAGTGCAGGCCCGCTTTCAAGGACTATGTCCAAGCACCCCATCAGATGACCAGGCGCCCGTCGGACAAGGCGTGTGCCCACCAGACGTGCGAGCACCCCACCAGATACGCTCACGCCCATTATAAGGGTATGGGCAGGGGTCAGCACCCCTGCCCACTTATCCATGATAGAGCCATCGCCGGCTCTGCGATTCTTTGTCTGCGTTCCTGTTGTGGCCTGTGTACTCCGGGAGCGTCCATTCTTACAGTAGGGGATCAAGTGTTCAGAATCTACTTCATGGACTGGCCGATCGTCTTCCCCAGACTTATCTCACCATTATCGATCCTGAGGTTGAAGCCGCACTCAGGATTGGAGCACACCCACGCCTTGTACGTAATGGGCGCCCCTTCCCGTCCATAATCGGAAAGCGGAATCAGGACACCATCGTGACACTTCCTGCACTTCGGGAATGTTACTTCCATTACGCTGCCCTCCCATCCCTTCTCAATCACATAATCTCTAGGCTTCTGCATCTACCCACCTAACCAGTCCATACCCGTAGAATATACCACCGACAGCAGTGCTTAGTCAAGCAGCCGTGCCGGCCAACTGTCTCTTACTTCCTGCCAAGATTCAGCCGTCTCCACTCCCGCTCCCAGGCACGCACCCTCGAGCCGGCGTTTCTTATCGGCTCAGGAATGCGGGAGTCGGTGATGCAGCCCTTGACCAGCTTCCAGGAGTCCGTGAAGGTAACCAGATGGCCCGCCACGACCCCCAGCGGAGTCTTGTGTCCCCTGATCTTGACGGGGCCGGCACGCTTAACGCCCTCGAGCTTTGCCACTGCCTTCATGGTCGAGCTCTTATCGCTTATCCCCAGGGCGGGCCTGCCCGAGATCACCCCGATATAGCCGGCCAGCGGAATGTCCTCCCTTGCCGAGAGTTCCTTCACCATGATCAGATTGCACTTCTGTTTCAGCATCTTCAAGACACTCAGTATCAGGGGGACGAAAGCGACCGTGCCCAGCTCGCTCTGAACGGCGGTGTCCAGCTCATCCGTGGCTATCGCCTCTTCAAGCACATTGAGCTTTGGATATGACATCAGCGAGGCGCACACATGCACCTTCCCCACCCCGGGAGTCAGCACGAGGTCCACTCCAGCTATCCTCCGGATCCGCTTCGGGGCCGGCTTAAGATTGATCCTCGTCTCCACACGTTCCCTGAGCGTTATCAGCTCCTTCTTCCTGAGATCCCTGAGTGCGTTTGCGTCAGCCATCCCGTCCCTCCAGGTCGCGTGACCACCTGCGATAGTCACGCAGATTGAAGTCCTTCTTTCCCTTACCACGACCCATAGCCAGGTCGTCTACTCCGCACCGGGCATCCACGCAGGTGAGGCAGGCCCCGCTGCAGTCGGCCGCCGGAACGAACCGCTCACCATCCCTCACGTAGAGCGGGACATCCATGCCCTCGCAATTGACCGAGCTCATGAACTCCCGGTTGAGCCCCACCACCCCGTCACCGACCTTCTCGTATTCCATGCAGAGACCGAACGTGATCCCCTTCGCCTCGCATAGATTACGGAGGATATCAAAGATCCGCCTGCGATAGTCGATGCCCGCATGAAGACAGCCGTCTATCGACTCGCAGTAAGTCCTCTCAAGATCGTAGACCAATCCTACACCGAAGCCTCTGAACTTCGCAAACACTTCTTTGGCCATCCTGGCCGGTATGTCCATGACGCTCGATACGATATGCCTCGCCCCGCTCTCGACGCCGCGTTCTATGAGACCCTTAAGCTCCTGCCTGGAATCCGTCAAGTGAGGGATCACCGGATCGATTCTCAAGACCACGGGAAGGCCCTCCTCTGCACAAGCTGCCATAGACTCGAAGAGCTCATCCACCGCGGCGCCGCCCGCCATCAGGCGGCCTCTCAGGTCCTCGCTCATGGTGGATGCCGAGAACTGTCCGAAGGAGTGGCGCTGCCCTTTCATCAGGCTTATGACTTCGGCGGGCACCGTGCACTTGGTTACGAACTCGACAGGTATGTCGCGCCGCACAAACTCGCCCACGATCTTCTCCGAGAGCCGGTAGCTGGCCTCCAGTTCCTGAAAGGGATCGCAGACGGGAGAGAGATAGCCGCATGATGCGACAGATATCGAATCCAGCTGCTCGGACACCACCTGGTCGAAGTCCTTAAATACCGTGACCAGGCCCTGCTCGTTGAAGAGGCGGAAATAGGCCGCGGGCAGGGCGCGCGCATAGCAGTAGATGCAACTCACCGAGCACCCGTTATACGGGTTTATCAGCATGCGCTCGCCCGTGCACTCGCGCTTTCCCTTCCACCATCCATGCAATTCCTTGCGGGAGGCCACCAGGATATGCGGGTAGGGCTTCTCGATGACCTCGAATTCTCTTGTCTGCTTGCCCATTGCGAGGCTAACGGTTCTGGCCAGGATGTCCTCCACCAGTGTAGTTATCTTCTTAATAGTAACACCGCAGTAAAATGGGAATCGGCCGCGGTCACCCGCTTCCACGCAACAATCGCATCAGTAGCCGGGACACCCCGGGAGTTGGCCGGGTCTGACCTTCGTTTATTGTGTCCCGGACTGATCGAATCCATGGTGAACGACCGCTATCACCGCTCTCGTCTTCCTGCACAGAAGATGGCGCCCGAGGTGCTCTAGTTGATATAGCCCAGGGATTTCAGGCGTTCCACTTCCTCGGGTGTAAGCGCCTCCGTTGGGCCCGGCCTTGCAAGCCCCTGGCCCGGCAGCCACCACACATACGCACCCGGAGTTCCCGACCATCTGTGCTCATCGAAGCTCCCGGGCGTACCGAGCGCCGATTCGGTATCCACCATGAAGGCCTCTGCGGACTGCCTGCTATCTGAGGATCCCACAAGGACAGCTTTAAGAACCTTCCCCGGATCGGAGAGCGAAAACCGGATAGGTACCGTCGCCGGTTTGGTATCGAGAAGCAGCAGGTCGAGCCCGCCCACCCGGCACGTAAAAGCACACGTTGTGCTGTCGGCCCCGATCGCAAGCGAGCCAGAGTCCCTTCCCGTTAAGAGCTCGAGAGTCGTGATGCGGCCGCCGTAGGGAAGCTCGACCCCGCACTCGAAGGTCACGCTGTCGTGCCCGCCGGTAAAGCCGATCCTCCACCCCCGGAGAGGGACTCCGGGAATCTCTCCCATCTGCTTCATCAGGCTATCCTCAAGGGCTATTCCGGATCCGGACATGTTACGGGTCTCCGCCGGGTCGCGGCGAAGGTCATAGAGCTCAGCCGATGCGGTCACCGACTCCACCAGGATCTTGTACTCCGCAGTCCTCAGGCACCTCGTCGCCAATGCCCGGGGCGTCGTGCATTCGGTGAGGGCCATATCGGGCGGCAGGAACGTCCCGGGCCGGATCTCTCGTCCCTCACCTTTTATCATGCCCAGAAGACTTGCGCCCTCGCACTGTCCGGGCAGAGTCCCGCCCACAATGTCCACAAACGTGGGAAAGAGATCTATCAGTCTGACTTGCTCCCGTATCCGGGCAGGTGTGGTAGATCCGTCGGGATAGAAGAAAATCAGCGGGACCCTGGCAACTTCATCATAAACATTGGTGCTGTGCATCGGCAGGCCATGTTCCCAGAAGGACTCACCGTGATCCGCGGTTATGACCACAAGCGTACGGTCCGAGATACCGGAAGCCTCGAGATGCTCAAGCACTTTTCCGATGCCATAGTCCGCATAGCGTATGCCGGCGTCATAGAGGAGCATCTCCCCCTCTATCTGTCCCGGTTCAGGTGTTTCGCTGATTCCGATATAATCCTTGGTCTTCCAGCGGAAGGGCTCGG
>JAUXGG010000029.1 GCA_030622265.1 Candidatus Eiseniibacteriota bacterium | reverse complement strand
TTTTGTCTTCCTAAGACCGCTTGGCCTCCGACTTGTGATCTTCGTCTTTCTGTTCATTGATCTCTTCGACACTATGGGAACACTTGTAGGGGTAGGTGAACGGGGAGGCTTCATGGTGAATGGAAAACTCCCGAGGGCCAACCGTGCGCTCCTCGCCGATGCCGGGGGGACGATTGTTGGGTCCGCGCTCGGAACCTCGACCGTCACATCCTATATCGAGAGTGCCGCGGGCATCTCGGAAGGAGGAAGGACGGGTCTTACGAGCGTCGTGGTCGCGATTCTATTCCTGGCGTTTATCTTCATCGGGCCCGCCGCGGCGGTGGTGCCGAGGGCCGCGACCGCACCGGCCTTGATCCTCGTGGGAAGCCTGATGATGTCCGTGGTCTGCAAGATAAAGTGGGACACGCCGGATGAGGCCATACCTGCATTCCTTACCATGATATCCGTTCCCCTGACCTTCTCAATAGCCAATGGTCTTGCCATCGGCTTCATCAGCTACCCGCTGGTTAAGGCATTTTCAGGTCGCTGGAGGGAAGTAAGTGTGATAGTCTATGTTCTGGCGGGCCTCTTCATTCTAAGATTCGCGATGCTGTCGTTCTAGCTGACATTATGGCTGACCGACATTTAAGGAAAGTGAGCCGATGGCAACCGAGATACTGCCCATAAGCAGACAGATGCCGGAGTGGGAAGCGGTGAGCGCCGCTGCCCGGGTGATCGACTCGGGAGGGGTGATTTGTTTCCCGACCGATACGGTGTACGGGTTCGCGGCGAGCATCTATTGCAATGATGCCCTCTCAAGGTTGCGCAAGCTCAAGACGCGAAGCTCTGACGAGCCTTTCGTTGTCATCGCCTCAGACATGAGCGTGGTCAGGGAACTTGCTACCGGTGTCACGGCCAGGCACCGCAAGCTCATTGAGACCTATTGGCCCGGTCCCCTGACGATTGTCTTTGGAGCTTCAGATCTGGTTCCTGAAGGCGTCACGGGGCACTCAAAGACCGTCGCCCTGCGGGTTCCCGATGATATTCTCACCCAGTCCGTTCTGCGGGCCTGCGGTATGCCGCTGGCCTCGCCCAGCGCAAACGTCAAGGGTAAGCGGCCGGCGGTGTGTCCCGAAGACGTGCTGGAGCACTTCGAAGGGAAAATCGATCTACTCCTGGACGGCGGGCTCATTGAAAGCTCCGAACCTTCAACCATCGTGATGGTGGGAGAGGGTAAGCTGGTGGTGCTCCGGCCCGGCCGGGTTTCCCTTGGGAAGATGTAGACTTGAAGAAAACCTATTCAGTTCTCTTCGTCTGTTTCGGGAACACCTGCCGAAGCCCGCTGGCAGAGGTGATTCTTAAGTCCGGGCTCAAGAAGGCCGGTATCAAGAGGGCCGGTACCGGGATGGCCGGTACCAAGAAGGTCAATGTGTCCTCCGCCGGTACCGGGGCCTTCGAAGGCGGGAGGGCGTCTTCCGGTTCCACCATCACTGCGAGGCGCATGGGCCTATCGCTTGCGCGTTTCCGCTCCAAGCCCCTTACGCAGCTGAGGGTGCGCCGGGCAGATCTCATTCTGACCATGACGGGTTCCCAGAAACGGGAAATCGTGGCGCGGTGGCCGGAGGAACAAGACAAGACCTTCACCCTGTCCGAGTACTCGGGCACCGGTGACGGGGATGTCCGCGATCCTGTGGGCGGCCCCCTTTCCGCTTATTACCACTGCGGCGACAGACTCGACGCCGAGATCAAGCGCATCATCCCCAGGCTCCGCAAAACCATCAAGTCCAGATGTTAAGCCCTCTACGCACTGCCCGGCATTCAGGAGGTATCTACGCCTCCTATCGAAACAGGAGTCTGGTCACCCATACGCCGAGTCGAATGGTGGGGCCGAAGAGAGCATAGCCGTGCACTGCTGTGGATGCCGAGGGAGTGAGGTCCAGGGTGAATAGCATTCCGGTATCTTGGTCAGACCGCATGTAGTCATCCCATGTATCCGTGTACTCTCCCCAGTCCAGCTCGGTCTTTCCGAAGGCGCCTGACCGCAAGATCACGGGGCCTGCTCCAAAACGTGACTTGTTGCTGCCCGCCACAAAGAGTACTGCCAGACTGCCCTCCCACTGGTCGCGTATCTCGCGCCGTGCCTCGAAGTAGAGCCTGTCGCGCTCGCAGTCGTACAGATAGACACTACTCTCATCCGTGTAGGTAGAGAAGGCGGAGAGCTCAAAGCGGATATCGAGTGCAAGGCCGGAGGTTCCTCGCGCTGCTCCGATTGGTGTACAGCTCAACAGGATTGAGCCAAATGGCTCGAAGCCATAGTCAATGTATCCATGCGGATGTACGTCCAGGGGGTCGAACCCGGTGGAGATTGCACTTGCTGTTCCCAGTCTAAAGCCTGCTGTGATTCGCCCCGCGAATACATAGTCACCATGGAGGTAGAATCGATTCTGCTCGATTCGCACTCTGGCATTCGAGCCGGTGCCTTTCCAGTCGGCCATGTAGCGTTCATAGCCGGCGCCGAGAGAAAAGCCACGGTGGGTGTGCTCCGAAACGGACGACCCTGCTCTGGCCGGCACACCCATGGATACGACCGCCGAAACCGTCACCGTCAGAAAAATGATCGCCAGCGAGTACTTCATTGACAACCCCCGGATTCTTATGTGGAAACCACTGCGAACTCGCCAATACTATAGCCGTGTCCGCAGGTTCTGCCAAGAGACTGAGTGGAGACGCGAAAGGATCGGATGCCGGAGGGGCCGCCAGGATAGACGCGGTGTTTCGAAATCCGCAGGAGTTCAGGTACCGATGCATTGTAGGAGCGCCTCCTATCGAGTCAGGATTCGGGAGAGCGATACGTTAAACTGCACGGCGGGAAAAGCCAGAACTACCTTGGTATTCAGCAGCGTGGCAAGCCCCGGGGAGAATCGCCATGTATACAGCATTCCGACTTCATTCTGGGTTTTGAAGTAGTTTGTCAACGTATGTTTGTTCCATACTCCTTCACTCCATGAGGTTCTGAGACGAGTTCTTGTTTCAGCCCCGGACTGCAGTAGCATCAGGCCGGCGCCGAAGCGAGAAGATCCATTGTGCGCAGCCAGCAAAACAGCGAGTTTGCCTTCCCACATTCCGCTCAGTTCCGGCCAGGCTTCGTAATGAGTGGTCATCTGAAAGCCATCGAGCGAACCCTCGATCTTGCTCGCGGTATATGCGGCAAAAGCCGAGGCCTCAAACAGGATCTCGAGAGCTGCGCCTCTTGTTCCCGGTAATGCGCCGATCGGTGTCCAGTTCAGGTTGATCGAACCGAAGGGGCTGAAGCCATAGTCAATGTGATTCCTGGGCTCGATGTCGTCAAGATCAGGAGCGGATAGATCTGCTGCCCCCAGTCTGGCGCCGGCCCTGAAACGTCGGGCAAGGTGATAATCACCCTGGACATAAATGCGGTTCTGGAAGACCTCTCGTTTCACCGAGTGACTGCCGCCCCACTCAGATTTGTAGCGTTCATAGCCTGCCCCTACCGAGAAGTCGCCGGCAGGGTGCTCAGAGTTGGATGATGTTCCATCGGCCATTACGGCTGCCGATATGGATGCCATCATTGAGACATACAGAAAGGCAGTTGCCAGCAGGTACTTGATAGTCTGCCCCCGGGTTTCAGGTGCGGAAACCAGTGCAAGATCTCTTCAACTATAGCCGTGTTCGAACGTCCTGTAAAGGGACTGAATGCCGAAGTGGGGCCGCGAAGTGGGGGCATAAACTGCAGCTTGATTTCCCGGATAAGATGCGTGAGAATGATTGCATCGATGGTTGCTTCGGTGGCTCCACTGCAGCTGATCGATGTAATCGACGATGTTCACCTGCTTCAAGCCGCGACAGTCAATGGAAAGTGAAGGAAGGCGTGGGGGAAACTCAGGAACTCAAAGGCAAGAAGAAAATCGGACGGCCGAGCTGGGACGAGTACTTCATGGGAATCGCGCTCATGGTACGGCAGCGCTCGACTTGCTTAAGACGGCAGGTCGGCGCGATCATCGTGAAGGACAAGCGCATTCTTGCAACGGGGTATAACGGCGCACCGACAGGAATGAAACATTGTTCCGAAGTCGGGTGCCTGCGTGAAGCAAAGGATGTTCCCCCGGGGGAGCGCCACGAGCTTTGCAGGGGCATTCACGCGGAGCAGAATGCCATCGTTCAATCTGCCGCATTTGGGGTTCCGATCCAGGGTTCGGTTCTCTACTGTACTCACTTCCCTTGCGTGCTCTGCGCCAAGATGCTCATAAACGCGGGCATATGCGAACTGGTTGTCCTGGAAGCTTATCCTGACGACCTCTCCCACACGATGCTAAGAGAGGCTGGAATCGGCATTTCCGTAATGGATTTGAGAGATTTTGAGTAATTTTGAGGTTTTATTGCACGAACTTGTCTCCCCGCCATCTGCATAATCCCTGTGACTGAGAATGCCTGCAAAAAGACTTGACAGCCCCATATATAGGGTGTACTTTGTGCGCACACCCAACATATTGGAGTGTTTAGCATGAAATGTCCAATCTGTAGCCATGAGGAAGACAAAGTAATCGATTCGAGGTCGACCAAGGAAGGTACGGTCACGCGTCGAAGACGGGAATGCAGCGAATGTGGCCACAGATTCACGACTTACGAGTACATTGAACCCGGACAACTCGCCGTTGTTAAGAAAGACGGGAAAAGGCAGGATTTTGACAGGAAGAGGATTCTCGAGGGAGTCCTCAAAGCTTGTGAGAAGCGCCCCATCCCGAGAGAGAGAATCGAGGAAGTGACCGATGCGATTGTCTCAGAGCTGCAAGCCGAGTTCAGGACCGAAATACCATCCAGTGAAATCGGAGAAAGGGTGATGAAACATTTACGCGCGCTGGATGAGGTTGCATATGTGAGATTCGCATCGGTCTACCGACACTTCGAAGATATCACCGAGTTTATGACGGAACTTAGAACGCTGGTTAAGGAAGCCAAGAGCGCCCGACATACAGCGTGACATGGAGGTTTAACGATGGAGGCGATCAACGTACCGACGGGCCAGGAGGCCAGGGACGCGCTCACCTATTCTGAAGATGATGTTCACGAGCTGCACCACAAACTTGCTTCGCGTATGTTTCAGCTGGTCAGGAAAAGAGACGGCCAGATAGTCAAGTTCGACCTGAACAACATAAGCACGGCAATCTTTAAAGCCGCCCAGTCGGTGGGTGGTACAGAGAAAGAAACTGCCGAGAGACTGGCAGATGAAGTCATCCTTTATCTGTACGCAAATGTAGGATCCACGCTCCCTGTTGTCGAGGAAATCCAGGACGCGATCGAGAGTGTCCTGATCGAGCAGGGTCATGCGAAGACAGCCAAAGCGTTCATACTTTACAGGCATGAACGTGCGAAGCTCCGGGGCGCTCCCAAGACCCAGGCCGAAGCTGATGCCAAGGACAAGGGTAAGGATTTCGAGATCGATCCCACGGAGCTCGCCCTTTTCGTAAGAACATCCGATGACGAGATCGCGAACTGGGACAAGCAGAAGATGGTCCAGGCGATGGTGAGGGAAGCAGGCGTTCCCGAGGCGATCGCCCAGAGCGTCAGCCGGGAAGTCGAGGAGACTATCCTCAGTTCCAGGGTCAAGGTGATCACGGTCTCACTCATAAGGGAGATGGTGAACGCCAAGCTGATAGAGCACGGGTTCGAGGATGCGCGAAAGAGGCACGCGCGACTCGGTGTTCCTCTCTACGATGCGGAGAAGATAATAACACTCCGCAACAGAGAGAACGCCAATGTCCCGCATAACCCGGAAGCTACGAGCATGACGCTCGCAGAGAGCATCAATAAGCAATATGCACTCCTGCGCGTGTTTTCTCAGGATGTCGCCGATGCTCACGCGCGCGGCGATATCCATCTTCATGATCTTGGTTTCATCAATCGACCGTACTGCTCAGGGCAGTCACTCGAGTACGTCAAGAAATTCGGACTCAGTCTGCCCAATGCTCTGTCGATTGCCAAGCCGGCCAAGTATCCGGAAACGCTGCTTGCCCATATGGTCAAGTTCTCGGCGGCGTTGCAGGGGCACTTCGCCGGAGCGATCGGCTGGGATGCGGTCAACCTCTTTTTCGCACCCTTCCTGGTGGGCTTAAGCAGCAAGGCGATGAAGCAGCTTGCCCAGATGCTGATCTTCGAGTATTCGCAGCAGAGTGTTGCTCGCGGGGGACAGGCGATCTTCTCGGACATCAATATTTACTGGGAAGTGCCCAAGCATTTTGAGAACGTGGATGCGATCGGTCCGGGTGGTGTCTCGACCGGTAAGACCTATAGCGACTATGAGCACGAGGCGCAGAGGTTTGCGTGGGCGCTGTTCGATGTTTACATGGAAGGTGACGGGACCGGCCGGCCTTTCTTCTTCCCGAAGCCGCTGGTGCATATCACCGAGAAATTCTTCGAGACTCCCGGACACATGAAGTTCCTGCACCACATAAGTGAGGTGGCGGCGGAGAAGGGCAACACCTACTTCGTGTTCGACCGGGGAGAGACCGCGAAGATATCCGAGTGCTGCAGGCTGTCCTTCAAGCTGGAGCAGAGCGACCTGGAGGATGCGAAGAAACCCTGGAGGATGAGATATTCGGCCATGCAGAACGTGACCCTTAATCTTCCGAGGGTCGGACTCCTGGCGGCCGGGGATGACAAGAGACTGTTCTCGATCCTGGATGACTTTTTCGACCTTTCGATCAAGGCGCACATACAGAAGAAGAACTTCATCATGTCTCTGCTGAATCTGAAGGACGAGGGGCCGCTCGCGCTGCTTACCATGGAGAAGGACGGGGAATCCTACCTGCGCACCAATCGCGCGAGTGACCTGATAGGGATTCTCGGCCTCAATGAGCTCACGCAGGCCCATATGGGCCTGGAGCTGCACGAGAGCGAAGACGCTTTCAAGTTCGGTCTCAAGGTGATCGCCTATCTGAATCTGAAGTCCAAGGCGGCGTCGAAGAAGTATGGCATGAAGTTCGTGCTCGAGCAGACGCCGGCCGAAAGCGCCGCGTACAGGCTCTCGAGGCTTGACCTCGACAGGTATGGTAAGAAGGCGGAGGCGATCGTAAAGGGCGATCTCGAGAAGAGGAGTACCTATTATACCAACTCCACCTTCCTCAATGTTTCGGAGAACCTCAATCCCATCGAGCGGGTTCGCAGGGAGGGCAAGTACCACGATCTGATCGAGGCCGGAGCGCTTTCCCACGTCTGGCTGGCGGATTCGAGGCCGTCGGCGGAGTCGATCGCCAACTTCGTGATCAAGACATTCAAGCTGACAAGGAACGCCCAGATAGCGTTCTCGCCTGAGTTCACCTCGTGCAATGACTGCGATAAGGTGACCAGGGGACTCAGCCAGACCTGTCCTCACTGCGGGTCGATGAACGTGGACGGCATAACCCGTGTCACAGGGTATTTCTCCAAGATCTCCGGATGGAACGACGGCAAGCGCGCGGAGCTGGCCGACAGGTACAGGAGCAACATATAATGAAGGTCAGCATTTTCGGAAAGCAGGAATGCGACGCGTGCAAGGCCGCGCTGGAGAAGATAACCTATTTCTCCGAGAAGTGGGGCAAGCGTGACACCACCGCCATCGGTTTCATCGACATGGATACGGTGGACGGATTGGCCGAGGGAGCATACCGGGATGTCTTTGATGTCCCCACCGTGATTTTCGAGGATGGGAGCAAGGAGCTCGTGCGATGGGTCAAGAAGGTGCCGACGTCAGAGGAATTCAAGACTTACTTTTTCAGAGAAGCCGCAAATGAACAAACCCCAGATAAAGGGATTCATTGAGACCTCGCTGTGTGACTGGGACGGCTTGATAGCTTCGGTGATCTTCCTGCCTGGATGCAACTTCAGGTGCCCGTTCTGCCAGAACGGGGAACTCATCATGGATCCGGAGAGCCTGCCCTCCATCAGTTTCGATCACATCAGCGAGTACCTTAAGGCGCAATCCTCCTGGATTGACGGGGTAGTCATTACCGGTGGCGAACCCACCATCTGGGGTGGCCTTTCCGGTCTTGCCGGGGCCATCAAGGACCTGGGTTTTGCCGTGAAGCTCGATACCAACGGGACGCGCCCCGATGAGATTGCCGGCCTGGTGGACCGGGGTCTCGTGGATTTTATCGCGATGGACATCAAGGCGCCCCTGGATGAAAGGTATGAGCGGGCCGCCGGCGTCCCGGTGGACCTGGACCGGATAAGGCGCTCTATCCGTACGGTCTTGAGCCTCAAGGGAGCCCATGAGTTCAGGACTACCCTGGTCCCGGGCTTCGTGGGCGAGGAGGAAGTGGCCTTGATGGCGGAGGCTATCCAAGGTGCGAACCGATACGCTTTGCAGCGTTTCGTTCCGGATAATTCGCTTGACAAGGCTCTCAGGCAAGCTGTACCCTGCGACGACAGTTTTGTCTCTCACCTGCTCGAGATAGCAGGGAAGACTGTGGATAATTGTATCTACAGGGGAAAAATGAGCGTGGGGCTCTCCTAGCCGGGGGGCTTATTTAATGGCCAAGACGTTTGCGGGTGGGGTTCACCCGCGTGAAAGCAAAGAAGCAACCGAAGCCAGCAAGATATCCAGCATCCCGCCGCCGGAGCTTGTGATAATCCCGCTCTCCCAGCATACGGGAGCGCCGTCCAAGCCCCTGGTCGAGCCGGGTGATGAGGTCAGGGTCGGCATGAAGATCGCCGAGGCCGATGGCTTCATCTCGGTACCTGTGCACGCACCGGTATCCGGCAAGGTCAAGGCGATCGCGGACTTCCCGCATCCACTCGGCCGGAAACTGCCTGCCATACAGATAGAAAACGATGGCCGCGACGAGTGGATCGACCGCTCGGGCTGGAGTGATCTCACAGGCGCTTCCCCCGATAGAGTCCGGGAGGCTGTAAAGGACGCGGGGATAGTGGGTCTCGGGGGTGCGGCCTTTCCCACCCATGTCAAGCTCTCACCGCCTGAGGGCAAGAACATCGATACGGTCATCCTCAACGGGGCCGAGTGCGAGCCCTACCTGACGGCCGACCACAGGGTGATGCTCGAGTATGCCGACGATATCATAGCGGGCTTCAAGGTGATCATGTCCGTGGTTGGGGCGGAGCGCGGCTTCATCGGGATAGAACGCAACAAGCCTGACGCGATCAAGCTGATGAGGGAGAAGGTCTCGGAGGAGAAGGGCATCGAGGTCAGCGATCTTAAGGTCAAGTATCCCCAGGGGGCCGAGAAGCAGCTGATCAAGGCCATAACCGGGCGCGAGGTACCGTGCGGCGGACTCCCCATGGATGTGGGCTGCCTGGTCCAGAATGTGGGCACCAGCCTGGCGGTCTACGAGGCCCTCAAGCACGGCAAGCCACTCATTTCCAGGGTCCTTACGATATCTGGAAGCGCGATGGAGAGCCCGGGTAATTTCGAGGTGAGGATCGGGACTCCCTTCGCTCATGTAATCTCCGCCGCCGGCGGAAACACAGAGGCCTGCCGCAAGCTGATCATGGGAGGGCCCATGATGGGGATAGCCCAGCATACCGACGAGGTGCCGGTGATCAAGGGGACCTCGGGGATCGTGCTGCTCTCTGAGAATGATGTCCGGATGGAGGAACCCGGGCCTTGTCTCAGATGCGGACGCTGTGTCGACCAGTGTCCGATGCGCCTGGTCCCGAATGAGATCGCCAGATTCGTTGAGAAGGGCAAGATGGAAGCAGCCGAGGAATACGGAATCTTCGATTGCATGGAATGCGGCGTGTGCGCCTTCATCTGTCCATCGAAGATAAGGCATGTGCACCTGATGAAGCAGGGAAAGGCCGAACTGCTCTCGAGAAGGAAGAAGAACGGATAGAGAGGAAAAGGGAGAGAAAAGCATTGAGACTAGCCGTTACACCGTCACCGCACATGCGCGACGGGATGAACATCAAGGGTGTGATGTATGCGGTTGTGCTTTCCCTGATTCCTGCGACCGTCGGAGCGGTCTATTTCTTCGGAATGAGAGCTCTGATTATCATCATACTCACCTGCATCTCTGCGGTGGCCATGGAGGCCGCCTGCCAGGTTGCAATGAAGCGCAAGGTGACCATCGCCGACGGCAGTGCCCTGATCACGGGACTGCTCCTGGCCTTCAATGTCCCGCCCGGGGTGCCCTACTGGCTGCCCGTGGTGGGTTCGGTGTTCGCGATAGGCGTCGCGAAGATACCTTTCGGGGGACTGGGATATAATCCCCTGAACCCGGCCCTTGCAGGCCGTGCTTTCCTGCTGGCCTCCTGGCCGGTTTACATGACCGCGGGCTGGACCGCGCCGGCACGCGGAACGATCTCCGGTATTCAGGCGATCACCACCGCGACGCCGCTGGGAGTTTACCGGTACGCGAGAGGTTTGCTGCTCGAGCCGGGCGCTCCCGCCGAGCAGGTCAGCCGGGCCACCTCTTATCTCAATGAGCTTTACTCCGGACAGTCGCTGCGCAACCTCTTCATGGGTAATGTCGGAGGCTGCATAGGTGAGACGTCCGTGCTTCTTCTCCTTATAGGTGCGGCCTACCTGATGATCCGCCGCATAATCTGCTGGAGG
>JAUXGG010000308.1 GCA_030622265.1 Candidatus Eiseniibacteriota bacterium | reverse complement strand
TGTCTGCCCCTCAGGAATTCGAAGAACTCCCCGGCTATCGAGAGCTTACCCATATTACCAGTCCTTTCCCTCTGAGAGTTTCAAGATCAGTATTGCTTCTCATACCTTTCGGGGCTCTCATTGCCATGTTCCCTGCGGATCCAATAAGTCTCGCGTGAATCCTTCATTCGCACGTCCAGGAACTTCTTGCCTAACAGCCTCCCCAGAACTCCAATCGGGGTCACCCCCAGGAAGAAGAGCAGCGAGAGAATCACCCGAGTCATGAACCAGCCTAACACAATGGCCAGACTCATCCACACTCTGTGTACCGGCCGGAGCGCACCCGGCGCGGCCAGCCCAAGGACGAGGAAGACCGGGGACAGCAGCCCGAGATAAAGATAGAAGTCCTTCCCGCGCCAGAAGAGCAAGACGGCGAACACAGCCAGGGCAATACACATGGTGATGCCGAATCTGCGGAGGTCCGCTCGCTCACTGCGCACTGCCCTGATGTCTTCAATGATCATTCTCTCTTCCCCTCAGTCCAGCTCGAATTCCTGCCGCCAGTCACTGTCATCCGCCAGGGGCTCCTGCTCCCGCTTATCAAGCAGGAAGTTGCCCAGAAGCAGGTAGTCCATGTCGGTTCGCATGAAACACAGGTACGCATTCTCAGGGCTGCAGACGATCGGTTCTCCCCGCACGTTGAAAGACGTATTGATTATGACCGGGCAGCCGTGTCTTCGCTCGAACTCGGCAATCATGCGGTGATACATGGGGTTGTCCACCGCATTGACCGTCTGGAGCCGCGCCGAGTAGTCGACGTGCGTGATCGCAGGTATATCCGAACGGACCACCCTGAGTTTTTCAAGCCCGGTAAGATTTTGCTCATCTTCGGTCATCTTTCTTGAGACTCTCTCGGCGACCTGGGCCACCAGGAGCATATACGGGCTCTCCCGGTCTATATCAAAGTAGTCTGAGACTCTTTCAGCGAGTACCGTTGGTGCGAATGGCCTGAAGCTCTCCCGGAACTTGATCTTAAGATTTATCGTGCGCTGCATCTCAGGGGAGCGGGCATCCCCGATGATGGACCGGTTTCCAAGGGCTCTCGGTCCGAACTCCATGCGCCCGCGGTACCAGCCGACCACTTTCTGATCGGCAATGAGGTCGGCCACTGTCCCCGGAATCTCCTCCTCACTCAGCTGCCTGGATGGGATCCCCTTGCGCTCAAGGTAGTCGGTGATGTAGCCCTCGCCAAACTCAGGTCCCAGGTATGACCCCTTCTGGGAATCATGCCGGCCGTCGGCTTTCCTCGCATTACCGAGGTACTGATACCAGCCCAGGAGAGCCGCCCCGAGCGCCCCGCCGGCATCGCCGGCAGCGGGCTGGATCCAGATCCTGTCGAAGGGTCCCTCCCTCAGGAGTTTGCCGTTGCCCACGCAGTTAAGAGCCACTCCGCCTGCCAGACACAGGTCCTTCTTGCCCGTCTCCCTGTGCACGTGCCTGGCCATGCGCATCATGACCTCCTCGGTCACATCCTGAAGCGAGCGGGCGAGGTCCATGTGCTTCTGAGTGAGATCAGTCTCCGGTGGCCTGGTCGGGCCTCCGAAGAGCCGGTCGAATGCCTTGCTCGTCATCGTGAGCCCCGTACAGTAGTTGAAGTACTTCATGTTGAGTTTGAAGGATCCGTCCTTCTTAAGATCGATGAGCTCGGTAAGGATCTTATCTCTGTACTTCGGCTCTCCATAGGGCGCCAGGCCCATCACCTTGTACTCTCCCGAATTGACCTTGAAACCCAGGTAATAGGTGAAAGCCGAGTAGAGAAGCCCCAGGGAGTGGGGGAAGTGGATCTCGGCCATGATCTTCACCCGGTTGTCCTCACCTGTCCCGTAACTGGCCGTAGCCCACTCGCCGACTCCGTCAATCGTAAGGAATGCCGCTTCCTCAAATGGTGAAGGGAAGAAAGCCGAGGCCGCATGCGATTCGTGGTGTTCCGGGAACAGGATCTTGCCCTCATAGCTGAGTTCCTTGCGAATCAAGTCCTTTATCCAGAGCTTCTTCTTCACCCAGAGCGGCATGGACCGTATGAAAGAGCCGATTCCCGAGGGGGCGCCGGCAAGGTAGGTCTCGAGGATGCGTTCGAACTTGAGAAAGGGCTTGTCGTAGAAGGCAACGAGGTCGATATCGCCGCCGGCGATGCCGCCCTCGTCGAGGCAATACTCTATTGCACGGGCTGGAAACGAATGGTCATGTTTCCTGCGTGTGAATCGCTCTTCCTGAGCCGCCGCCACTATGTCCCCGTCCCTGACGAGGCAGGCAGCGCTGTCATGATAGAACGCCGAGATGCCCAGTATGTCCATGAGTCCTTCCGTGATCACTCGCATTCAGCCGAAAACGGGCCGAGCCGGTGCCCAGTATGCCTGAGCCTTCTACTATATACTGTCTTAATCGGCCATTCAAGTTCCAGGTTGAATTATTGAGGGGACACCCATGGAGCCGACATCGCCTACCGGATATGACTACTGCGACGGCGCCACATAGCTATACAGTCCTTTAATCATAGCAGCGGTTGACAAGCGTCTCAAAACCTGATACCCCGATTACGTGTGATAAGTGCTGTCTCTGTGTGTTCAGCGTGACGCACAGGCTTGCGCCGGGCTACTTATGAGAGGAGGCCGTTGATGATGAGATACCTGCTCTGCGTTTCTTGCTTGATTCTCCTTGTGGTGGGATGTGGGAAAGAGGTCCAGGAGGCTGCAGTAGAAAAGAAAATCGAGGAAGCCACGGGGGGAGAAGCGGACGTTGATTTCTCTGATGACGGGATGAAGATCACCGGAGAAACCAAGGAGGGAGAATACGCCATCACCGCCGGCGAAGAGATCGAGATTCCCGAGGGCTTTCCCTCTGACGTATTCATCTATCGCCCTTCCGAGGCTGTCATGGCCATGAAGGTGCCTGAAGGCTATTCCGTTACCCTGATCACCCAGGATGACAAGGCCGAAGTGGTCGAGGCCTACAAGCGGGAGATGCAGGAAGAGGGATGGTCCGAAGAGGGTTCCATGAACATGGGTTCCCACTCGATGCTCATGTACGAGAAGGATGGGCGAGACGCCAACATCAACTTCGTGCCTTCTGACAAAGGGCTTCAGATCAATGTGATAGTCAGCACGGATTAGGCTGCAGGGGCCGGACGGAGGAAATCGAATGGCGCTCAGTGCATTTGCTGACAAGTCGAAGATGCCTCAGGCAAACGATCTTAAGAAAGCCCTGGGGAGATCAGGCAACCATTGGACGGCCATAATCGAACATGCAGCGAGCGACTATCCGCCGCTCGACCAATCATGGGGCTTTTCCGGAACAGCCTGGGGGTGGGCGCTCAGACTTAAGCAGAAGAAGCGGACCATCATGTACCTGACCCCGTGTGAGAGGTACTTCATCGTGGGTTTCGCTCTGGGTGAGAAGGCGGTTCGGGTGGCGCATGAAGCGGGTTTGGATGAGTCC
>JAUXGG010000012.1 GCA_030622265.1 Candidatus Eiseniibacteriota bacterium | reverse complement strand
AGCCTCCCTATTTCCCCTTCCATTCTCACGGTCTCGTGAGCAAGGGCATCCGTGAAGCGCCCTTTCTTTCTGTTGAAAAGCTTGGGCTTGTATTGCTTGTTCCAGCCTGAGCGTTTAATCCACTTGCCGAGATACATGGAAAGCCATCTGATCTTATAGCCCGCCTTGACCTCCTCCTGCGAGAGAGTCTCCCGTATCTCACGGGCAAGCTCGGGGGTCACTTCTTCGTCCGCATCGACCGAGAGAACCCAGTCATTGGATACCGAATCCACGGCAAGCTGCTTGGTGGGACCGAATCCCTTCCACTCCGTCTTTATGATCTTGCAGCCATACTTCTCACAGATCTCGAGGGTCCGGTCGGTTGAGCCCGAGTCCACCACCACGATCTCATCGACCCAACCGAGTGACTCAAGACAGCGCTCTATGTTTCGTTCCTCGTCCTTGGTGATGATGGCTGCCGAGATCTTCCTCTTCATGGCTTCCCGCTTGTCTGGTGCTCAAGGATTTCCGCAACCCTTTCGAAGGCCATCTCAGGTGTGATGCCGAAGGAATCGTCCTTTATTGAATCGTACTCCGGACAGTGAAGATGATGGTGGCTCGGGAACACCGATGCCGGCGACCAGGCCACGGGGTCGGTGGGACCGAAGATGGCAAGGGTCGGGGTTCCGGTGGTTACGGCGATATGATTGAGCCCGCCATCGTTACAGACAAGGAGCCTGCACCTCTTAAGCAGTGCCGCCGCCTGGTACAGATCGGTGGGGGGCGCAACGAGGGGGCCGGTTTCCATGCGGGATGCCACCGCATTCACGTCCCCCCTCTCATCGGGTCCCCAGAGGAGTATGACCTTGTAATCTGTTTGTGATTGGATCAGGTCGGCAAGCCGGGCGTGGC
Organism: Candidatus Eiseniibacteriota bacterium; assembly: GCA_030622265.1. Classification (GTDB taxonomy): domain Bacteria; phylum Arandabacterota; class Arandabacteria; order Arandabacterales; family Arandabacteraceae; genus JAUVJV01. The sequence goes on along the minus strand of JAUXGG010000012.1, from coordinate 12,158 downwards.
CTCTCGAGCCCCACCTTTTGTGCCTGACGGGACTCCCGGGAGAGATGCAGATCGCCTCCCCGTGTCTGAACGGTGTGTTCTCAAACCAACTGTCCATGTAATCCTGTGCCTGTTCGGGAATGTGAAAATAGAGCCGGTAGGGCTCCTCCTCGATACCAAGGGGCCCGAGGATATCAAACTTCCGGGAGGCGCTGTAGCGGAGCGGTCCCCGCCCCGCCTTGAGGTTATAGGCCCAGCTAAGGCGGGCGTCGCGGTAGCCCAGCCTGTATCGGGCTCTGCTTAAGAACGTCAGCTGCTGCGAGCTCGGCATGTTCTGCTGGTCGATCACGAGATCGAAGCCCCGGCTTCTGATTCTCCCCACGGTCTTGAGGCGCTCAATGGCATAGCCGATACCGGTCCTCCTGGGTATGACCATGATCTCATCAATGGCCGGATGATTCCTTATGGCCCTATCGTAGGGTTCCTTGACGAGGTAGTGCAGGCGAACCTCCGGCAGCCTGCGCTTGAAGGTCTCAAAATACGATGTGGTGAGCAGGGCATCGCCGAAAGGGCCCAGCTGGATTACGAGAATTCTGCGGATGCTCTCGAGCTGACTGTCATTCAGTTTGTCCACATGCCCACGTCCTGCTCCCGTCGGGGATGGAACCCCGACGCTAAAGGCCCCCGTCACCCGCGGCGGTCAGGGATTGTCGTAATCCACATACTCCTTCTCTTCCACAAGCTTCGAACCGGCATCACGGCTGATGCGGCTCTTGATCTCGAAGCGCCTGTCATTCTCCCGGTAAACTGATCGGGCAAGCTCAATAAACTCCTCATCAAACTTCCCGTCGCGCTCCTTCTTGCGGATCTGGTCCTCGATCTCCCACAATCTCTGATTGACCGCCCTAAGCTCCCTGAAGCCGTCAGACTCACAGGAGACCCCGGCCTGCTCCATGGTCTTGCGCAGAAGATCATATTCCGTCCGTATATTCTCGACCTTGGCGGGGTCCGTTACGCGCTCGAGTTTGATCTCAAGGATACTCACCCTGTCTACGACCTCGCCCACTGATACCTCGATCTTCATCTACTCTCCCCGTCTGTCACTCTCGATGAACTCCAGTCTGATCCTATCGTATACCATCCCCGGGCTGATAGCCTTCATGCATTTCATGCAGTCACATGGCGTCCGTGACACGTGCGAATTGTAGCAAGGCGAGCAATCAGCTTCACTGGATATATTGACATTCTCCGGATATCCGGAAACCTCGGGGAGGATGTAGCCTCCAAAGATGATCACCGATCGCGTGTCCACGGCCCTTGACACGTGCATGAATCCTCCCTCAAGTCCGAGGAAGAACCAGGCATTTTGTATGATCGCGGCGGACTCCCTGACCGCCAGCCCCCGGGCGTCCACCACGTTGCTCAGGAGTTGATCCCGTGCCAGGCCGACCTGGATGAAGCGATACTCCGAAAGCAGGTCCCGCAGATCCTGGAACCTGTCGAGCCCCCACTCCCTCCGGTTCGAGCTGAAGAGGTTCTTTCCAGTGGGACAGATGACTATGTACCGGCCGGGATATTCGTCTCCCGCATATTGGATCTCATCCTCGGTAAGATAGATATGCGGGGCCACCGCTCCCTCGGAATCGATGTGACTCATCATCTGCTCCAGGAACGGGCGGTCGCCGCGCTTCTCGACCCGATACACAGGCTTGGTGTGACGTTTCGTTGTCTTGATGTGTTTGTCGGTAACCCAGTCGGCATGGGGATTGGCTGTAAAAAGCTCCACCCAGGGTGTTTCCACCACAATCTTGTGGGCCGGCATACGCTTTCTCATCTCGGGAAGGAGCGCCGTCAACAGAAGGTTGTCACCCAGACCATTTGATGTCCGCCTCAGAAACACCGTCCGGGGCCGGAATAGGTAGTAGATAAGTCTCAGGTATGAAAACACTTCAAGACCTTCTCCCGCTCATTCTCTCCCGGAAGAGACGCTCCAGCCTGTCCAGCATGACATCCTCCGAGAAACCGTCTTCGATTGTCTTTAACCCCGCCCGAGCCAGCCTTGACTTGAGATCGCGATCGCGCTGCAGCCGCACGATCGCATCCAGAAGCTGCTTGTCATCGCCCACGTCAACAAGCAGGCCGTTTTCCCCATGCTTGAGAATCTCCCCTACTCCCCCCACTTCCGTGCTGACAACCGCGGTGCCGGCCGCGAGATACTCAACAAGTGCATTGGGAAAGCCCTCCTTTGATGAATTGAGAACCGCCACATCGTAGGCGGCAGCAGCCCTTGCCGGATCAGCCGAAAAGCCCGCAAACACCACCCGCCCTGAGAGACCGAGCGCTGCCGCTCGGGCCTCCAGACCGCGAAGCTCCGGACCTTCGCCGGTTATGACCAGACGGGCATCCACCTGAGAATCGACCAGGGCTTTGAATACGCCGATCAACCTGTCGATACCTTTGACCTTTGCCAGCTGGGCCGTACAGCCGATGATGAAGTCATTCTCTGATAGGCCCCACCGTCGGCGTTGCTCGGCGATATCCTCCGCCGAGTGCACCGCCGGGTTCCGCCCGTTGTAAATGACCGTGTATCTGGCTGGATCCAGCCAGTTCACCCTCTTCTCTGCCTCACGCAGTATCGAGGCCGATGGGGCGATTGTATGGTCGACCAGGTGTTTCTGACGCCACCGGAAGCGGTGGTTGATGTCGTACTCGTTTCCTATCCTCCGGATGCTCGGGACACCGGCAATCTTCGCCGCGCTGCCTCCAATCGTGATCTCTTTCTGGATATTAGTCACGACAAGGCCAATTCGATTGCGCTTTATCAACCCGACCAGATAGAGAATCATGAAGGGGTTGTAGTCCATGCCCAGCTTCTTCGGGATGATCCGGATTCCACGGGGGGCCGAGATCGTGAATCTGGAGTCCGGGTGTGATACTATCCAGACCCTGTGGCCTCGAGATTCAAGCCCCAGGGCCGTCCGGTGCATCCAGCTGACTACTCCACCCCAACCCTTCTTGGACGAAACATAAAGGATGTTCATTCCCATAGGCAAAGTCTAAACGCCTGTGCGGCTTTCAACAAGGGAGATCCATCGCCGGGCGAACTCGCGGTCAAGACCATAGAACTCCGCTTTCTTCCCGGTCAACCGAGCTTCAAGTGAGGCTCTGTTTTCCAACAGGCTGTCCAGCTTTGAGAACACAAGTTGCCTGTCCTCCAGCTGGTCACACTGCAAGACATAGTCCTGCATCCCCACCATGGCCATATGTGCATCGCACTTGACATTGTACGATACCGCAAGCATGGGGAGGCTCGCTCCCGTCGCATATATCAGCGAGTGTCCGCGCATTCCCACCAATGCGTGTTGGCGCTTGTAGAACTGCATGAGGTTCTCAGGCGATACCGGAAGGAAGGAGTCCATTCCCAGTTCACAGGCAATCTCGAGACACTGCCTGTCCTCATCGGGATGATGGGCCACGACCACCGGCCTGAGTCCGGCCTTCCGGGCATACGCCTCAACGTGCCCCAGCAAGACCCTTACTCCATCAAGGCCGATAGCCCGTTTGGTCACGTTGACCGCAAGCGTCGCGTCCCGGGCCTCCGCCTCCATATCATAAAGCAGGAACATCGAAGGACATGGAGTCAGCATTACATTGTCGATGCCGATCCCCTTAAGGAATGACACAGTCTCCAGATCCCGGACTCCGACGAGTTCAGTGCTTTCCATGAACAGGTGGATGCTCTCACGGGTCTCATCGGACATCACCCATCTCCCGTCGCCGCCATACTCTGCATTCAGGCCGACACCGAAGAAGCACTTGGGCAGATCGAGTTTTCTGTAGCGCTCCCGGGAGATGTTAAGATAGAACTTCGCCGCATGCCTGGGGCGGTTATAGAGAAGCCCGCCTCCACCCACCATCATTCCATCGAAATCCCTGGCCAGACGCCGCGCACCGGCCCAACCGATGCTGCCTGCTTCCACATCGAACGCAACAAACCGGATGTCGCTGCGCAGTGATCGCAGGATCGTCTGTATCCCCAGGGCCGAACCCAAGTCACCCAGATTCGGCGTCCGGGCGAAGAAATGTGCTAGGCGCATTTACCACCTGAAGTCCTGGCCGGACACTCTTCCGGCCGGTCATGCCAACTGATCACATCCCATCCACCAGGTTATAGTTCTTGAATGTGCCTATCCCCCGACCACCGAGCAGCCGGTTCTCTATGAATGTGAGGAACTTATACTTGAAGCGCTCGTGCTTGTGGGGCTCGCGATGGGGGCTGGGCTTTCCGGTCTGTTGGAGGTGATCCTGCCAGTCCATCCGCGCAATCATGCCCTTCATCACCTCAGGATGCGTACCCTCGAAAGCGGCCAGGCGGTCGAGCGGCCCATAGTCGAAGACCTCGGGGGCTTTCTCATAGTACTCGGCGGCCCGGCGGCGGCCCCAGTGCACGGTATCCAGGGCCCGGCGCTTGTTCTGCATGAGATGCGGCGGCCGCACCCAGCCATAGTGATAGATCTCGGCCTCGACCCGGGCCACCCGCAGTTTCCGTGTACCTGCCGGCTGCCTGGGATTATCATAGGGCTCGAAATGCCTGAAGGACTGGGCACTCTCATATGAGTGAATGGCGGGCAGGTTCCGGATGATGCGGATCTCATTGGGGTACCAGCCGTGACCGTTGTGGTAATGCCGGTAGTCTCCCCAGAAGTGCTTGTACCGGAAGAGCAGGCCTTCGACCTCGCTGCGGTCCAAAAGATCCGAACAGCGCGCCTTGATCACGGGCAGATACTTCTCGTGCACCACCTCGTCGGCCTGGAGATAGAAGAGCCAGTCGCCCGAGCACTCCTGCATGGCGATGTCGGTCTGAAGCGCATTGATGATGCCCTTCTTGAAATACTCCTCCTCCCAGACCGTATCGATGACCCTGATCCTGGGATCACCTATGGCGGCGATCGCCTCACGGGTGCCATCGTCCTCATCTCCCTTGCCGACCGCGATCACGAACTCGTCACAGATGGGCAGGATGGAACGGATGGACTCCGCCACCGGGTAATAGAGCTTCACCCCGTTCCGGACGAATGAGAAGCCGCTTATCTTCAATGCGTTTCCCCCTCAAGGTTTGGCAGCCGATCTTTGACAGTGAATTATGAGGCATGAAGCCCCGAGGGGTCAAGCCCGACTAGTTGCCTATCTGGACGGCGACCCGCCGGGGGCCGCCGGCTTTGGTCTGGGCCGGCGCGATGAGAAAACCGTCATACCTTGCGGCTGGAGCCGAGGACAGAGTCACAGGAGGACCCCCTGGTGGCAACCTCAGCCCTTTGAGGTTGCCATAGCACGCGCACCCGCTTAGAGTGCTATATTGGTTATCTGGAGGGGGCATCGTCATGAAATGCAGACTATGCGGCGGCAGCGATCTGAAGCTCTATTACACACAGGGTGACCGGGACCAGTTCAGGTTCTACAAGTGTGGAACCTGCGGACTGGTGAACCTGGATCTGTGCGAGGGTATGGACCAGGCCAAGTACACCGAAGCCTATATCGATCCAATGGACATGGGGCAGAGACAGAATATCTTCCAGAAAGCCTCCTATGACGTCATAAAGAGCAGAATCAAAACCCGGGGACGCCTGCTTGATATCGGATGCGGCAACGGCCGCCTGCTGCTTGAGGCCAGCAAGGACGGCTGGCAGGTCGAGGGCCTCGAGCTCTCTACCGCATATGCCGAGGCTATCCGGTCAAGTCTCGGCATTGATGTCTCCGTGGCCGACCTCTTTGACTTCGATGGCGCCGGGAGGAAGTTCGATCTGGTGGTGATGCGCCATGTCCTCGAACATCTCCCGGATTCAGTCGCTGCCCTGAAGAAGATCCGGACACTTCTCACTCCCGGCGGATACGCCGTACTCGAGTTTCCAAACATCGAAGCACCGGAACTCAGGTGGAAGAGATTCCTCAGGAACGCGGGGCTATACAGGAAAAGGTACGCGGAAACCTACAGCCCGGGACACTGCAACGAGTTCTGCAGGGAGTCCTTTCTCTATCTGGTTGAGAGAACGGGATTCAGCATGATCGAGTGGAAGACCTACTCCAGCTCTCCCATCCTGAATCCCGTCTATGGTCTCACAGGGATAGGGGCGAAGGCCAGGGCCTTCATCCGGAGTCCGGCGTGACAGACCGCTTCTCACCACTCCCTCGCGCGACTGCGAGGCAAAGAGGCGGCGCTGCGGAATCGCTTGCGGCCGCAGCTGCGGTGGCCGCGCTTTCTGCTGCGGTGGCCGCGCTTTCTGCTGCAGTGGCCGCGGTCCCGGCCGCGGTGGAGCCTGCATCTATATGGGCTCGAGGTCGCCTTCGCGAACCCAGCCGACCTCGCCCGTGGGTAGTTGGGCTTCCACCCAGATGCCGCTACGGGCGCGCAGCTTGAGCTCCACCCCATCGGACAGCTTTACCAGTTCCTCAAACGCAGCCCCGGGCCCCGACATGAACTCGGTCTTTTCTGCAACCACGACAGCGCCGGAGCCACCCCTGAAGAGCGACCTGCCTTGCGCGGAAAGAGCGAAGGAGCACGCGCTCACAATCACCAGCGCGACAAGGACCCGGGCAGCCGTAGCCCTTGATCTGCCGCTGAGGAAAAGCACACCCACTAAGAAGATGATGCAGAGATAGTATGACGCATAGAAGACGATCTGCCACTCCCTGGCTGATGCCAGTCTCAAGGGGGCCTGGGCGATGCCCCCGGCACCGAACGCCGATGTGGTGTCCCGGGTGCCGACGGCCGACCTTAAGAGGTCCAGGTTCACCCTGGTGTCCTCGTCCCTCGGGGCGAGCATGAGAGCCCGCCTGTAATTAGCGACCGCCCGGCCCACTTCCCCCTGCTTGTAATAGCAGTTTCCAAGATTATAGTAGACCGCCCCATTTCTTACCCCCATCGAGAGCAATGCCTCAAACCCGGCCCGCGCCGAGACAAGATCACCCGCCTCATAGAAATCACATGCCTGATCGAACAGGGTATTGATCTCGCCGGTATCCTGCTCACCGGAGGCCGCGGCGACCAGGGCCATGACCAGAACGAGGCCCAGGAGTCCGGCGCGTTTCAGCCGGGAGCTGACCAGCTCTGACCCGCCCAGCTGTGTGCGCTCCAGGTGTGTGCTTTTGAGCTGTGCGTTTTTCACTTGTTCCATCTACCATCCACCAGTCTGATCAATTCCCCGGCACGGTCCACGAGATCGCCTATCTCTCCCGCACCGCTTTCGCCCGGAGCAAACCTGATCTTGTCCAGGCCGCCAATCAAGTCCGTGACCCTGGATCTCAGGTCAGCCGGCATCGCCTCAGTCGAGGTAATGGCGAAGTGATCGACCAGCCCCTCGCTCATTCCCGTTCTTGCTCCAAGGTAGGATTTCACTGCCCTGGCGGTCATGCCTGCAGCATCAGCAGCTCTGGCCGGATCCCGTGCGAGCGCCCTGGCAGCTTTAAGGTTTCTCATCGCGGCCTTGAAGGCCTTTCGCACCATACCCTTTCCCGCAACCTCCGCCCGCCTTCTCTGGATGCTGACCGCAATACCCAGCAGGGCGACGGCAATGGGCAGGTATCTCATCAGGAATCCCCGGATGCCGCTCGGTGAGAGCCTGAGTTCATTTCCGGAGATCTCCACCCGCTTGATATGCCTGATGTCCCGGCGGGCAACACCGATCTGGCCTGCACTTCCGGGTACGATCCCGGTCAATGCCTCGTCTCCCTCCCCGACCTCGATCTCGATGGGGTCGGCGGTCGACATTATGTACTTGCCCGGTTCGGGATCGAAATAGGAGAAACTGAAGCCCTCGAGCGTGTACTTGCCGGTCCTCTGGGGTACCAGCACGAGGTCGAAGGTCTTCACTCCGCCCACACGGAGGCGCTGGACATCGGCAGATTCCCTGGCTCTGGGGGCAAACACCCTGAAGTCCTCGAACTCCGGCACCGCGAGGTCGCCGATGGACTTGACATTCCCCCTTCCGCTGATCTTCACGGTGAGGGTCAGGGATTCGCCGGTCTTGACCGTCCTGCTGCTGGGCGTGAGGCGCATGTCGAACTGCCCCACTGCTCCGGTGAAATCCTCCGGCCGGCCTTCACCGGGAAGCGGCAGCACCTCAATCTCGATCGGCTTGGTCTCTCCCACAGCCTCTCTCCCACCCCGGCCGAAGGGATCGCGGCCGAAGATACTGAAAGGGTCCCCCGAGAACGGATCGGTGTCTCTCACTGCATAGCGGATGCTTGACTTGCCGATCGTGAACTTGCCGCTGGAGATGGGGAAGTATGCTGTCCGCAGTTTAAGTACATAATACTGCTTTCCGTTTATGGTCTCGACTTCAGGTCCGCTGGAACCGAGCTCCTCGAACCAGAATCCTGTGTGCTCGGCGGGAACATAGCGGGGTTCATTCAGCATTCTCACCCTGTACGCGAACTTGACCGTATGGGTGATCTGCTGCCCGACATAGGCCCGGGTCCTGTCCACCGAGGCACTTACCAGGACGAGGTCGTCATCATCCCCCCGGCCGGCGTCCGGCGAACTGCTCTGGGGCGCCCGGCCCTTCACCACCTTCACCCTGACAGGGTCGGCCACATAGACTTCCTTGCCGGTGCTCACGGCGAACGGGCCGAGTTCATAGTCGCCTTCCTTGAGTGCCGTGAGAACGTATTGCAGATTGAGTGACCGCGTCATCTTGAAGTTGACCACGCTGATACTCTGTGACCTCGACGAGTGCTCCACCCGGAACCCATCCAGAACACCCAGGTCCGGATCCCGCACTTCGCTCGCACCGGTAACAGCTATCGTAAGCACCAGACGGTCTCCCACACCGAGCATCGTCCTGTCGAGGCGCGCCTCGGCGCTTAGTTCCGCACCGAACGCCAGGGCCGGCAACATGGCGGCGATCACGATCACCGCCGCAACTGCCGGGCCAAACCGTCTTGTCATCATTACCAGTCCTTGCCCGAAATGGTCTTCCGCCTGGAGGTCTTCTTGAGCATCTCTTCCTGTGTATTCTTATCGCTGGCTTCGATTGCCGCAAGTATTCTCTCGAGTTCCTCGGGTGTTATCTCCTGAGGTGCCTGCCGGGGCTCTTGCTGCTCATCCTGTTGTTGCTGTTGGTTTTGCTGTTGTTCCTGCTTGTCCTGTTCCTGTTGCTCATCCTGCTGCTGCTGATCCTCTCCTTGCTGCTCCTGGTCGCCTTCCTTGTTTTTGGCCTCGCCCTCATCCTGATCCTGCTGCTGTTGCTGCTGCATCATCCTCATGGCGAGTTCGAGGTTGAACTTGGCATCCTCATCGTCGGGATCCATCAGCAGCGATCTCTTGTAGGCCTCAATGGCAGACTCATAATCGTTCGCCTTGAACATGGAATTGCCCAGGTTGTAGTAGCTCATGGCTGCGATGCTGTCTATCGGCGAGGCGGCCGACCTCAGGAACTCCTGTGCCCCTTCGGGGAACTTCCCTATACGGTAGAAGACATCACCGGCGTTGAAATGGGGAACAGCGTGGGTCGAGTCGAGTCCCTGCGCTTTCATATAGTGCGCCAGGGCCATGTCGTGGTTTTCCTCGTCATACTGCTTGTTGCCCTTTGAGATGCGCCCGTGCATCTTATCCCTGAGCGTAAGGCCCGAGGCCGTACCGGCCAGGAGCAAGACAATCACGGCTGCAGACAGAACTCTAACCATCAGGCTCCCTCTTCTCCGGGTCCCCTGTCCCCGGCTTCCTTCATCCCAGATTTCCTCTCGCCCACGATGGCCTCCGCGAGAAGAAGCACGAAGCATAGCGCCAGCGGGATCTGGAAGAGTTCCAGATAGGATTCGAAGGTCCTCTCCTCGAGCACTCCCTTCTCCATCGCCTCTATGGCCTGCGCAATCCTGGATATGGCCCGGTCTCCAAGGCCGAGAACATAGCTTTCCCCTCCGGTGGCCCTCGCTATCTCTTCGAGCACGTCGGTATTGAGCCTGGAGACCACTACATTGTCAGAATTGTCACGCTTGTATGAGGTGACATTGCCGGCACGGTCGCGGATGGGGATGGGCTCTCCTCCGGGAGTGCCGACCCCGAGGGTGAAGATGCGGACATTCTGGGCCTCGGCCTCCCGCAGGGCGCTCTCGAAATCCCGGCCGTGATCCTCGCCGTCGGTCACTATGACGATGGCCTTCCCGCGTCCGCTGCTGCTTTTGAGGGCCTTCAGTCCCTCGACGATCGCAGAGCCGATGCTGGTTCCCTGCTCGGGGACAACCCCCGGATTCAAGAAGTCCACGAACATCGCAAGGGCTCCGGCATCGGTCGTGAGCGGACAGTGCACGAAGCCTGCCCCGGCAAAACCGACGAGGGCAAACCTGTCCTCCTCGAGCCTGGCAATAAGCCCGTTGACGGCCCGCTTGGCGACTTCCATCCTGCTGGGACTCACATCCTCGGCCAGCATGCTGACCGAGACGTCCAGGGCAACCACCACGTCGGCGCCCTCCCGCTTGATCACTCTCATGCCCCGGCCGACTCTCGGCATCGCCCATGCCAGGACGAGGAGCGCGAGCGCAGCGATAATGAGGACACGCCTCACAAAGCGCCGGCGCCGCGAGAAGCCTTTGAGTACCTTGCCCATTATGCTCTCGCCGGCGAAACTCATCATGGTCCGCCTGGCCCAGGTCATCTCGTAGATGAAGAGCAAGGCGCCTAAGGCCGCAAGGGCCAGGAAGTAAAGCGCTATGGGGTTTCCTATCTCCACTCGCTCAACCTCATGGACCAGCCATCCTCTCTTCTCACGGGATCTTCCTCCACACGGTGGTAATAAGCAGAATCTCCACGAACATCGCCAGAATCGCAAACGGCAGGATGCGCCTGGCGATCTCTTTTCTCTGCTTGAAGTGCTTGACCTCGAATGCGGTCCGTTCCATCTCCAGTATCTTCCTGTAGATTTCATCCAGGGCCTGCTCGTCTGTGGCCCTGTAGTATGTGCCTCCGGTGATTGAGGCAATCTCCTTCAAGGTATCCTCATCGAGCTGCGTCAGGTAGAGGCTGCCGTCGGGGTTCCGGGCATAAGCCATCCTCCCGCTCTGGGTCGGCACGGGGACGGGCGCGCCGCCTTCCTTTCCCACGCCTATGGTATAGGTCCGTATGCCCGCTGCCCTGGCAAGGGAGGCCCCGGTCAGGGGATCTATTTCCCCCTGGTTATTGACTCCATCCGTGAGCAGGATAATCACCTTGCTCTTGGCCTCGGAGTCCTTGAGCCGGGCCACGCATGTGGCAAGGGCCAGGCCGATCGCGGTCCCATCATCTATCATCCCGATCTCGATGTCTTTCAGCATGGTCTTTAAGACCCCATGGTCGAGCGTGAGCGGGCAGCGGGTGAAGCTCTTCGATGCGAAAACCACAAGCCCCACGCGGTCGTTTGATATTCTCGAGACAAAATCCGAGACGACCTGCCTGGCGACGTGGAGCCGGTTCTTGGGCTTGAAATCCTCCGCCCGCATGCTTCCCGATATATCAAGGCCCAGCATTATGTCGATCCCCTCGGCCTTTATGGTCTCATAACCCGTCTCAATCTGCGGCCTGGCCAGAGCGAAAGCAATCAGCACGAGCACGATGGCGCGCAAGGTGAAGAGGGTACCACGGTAACCCCGCCGGGTCTTGATGCCGCTGCCAAGGGATTTCAGATCGGTGTACTTCAGTGCCGCAAAGCGTCGCGGCGCTTCCCTGAAGCTGAACCGGTAAAGCAGCGGAATCGCCGCCAGGAGGAAAAGGAATAGTGGATTCTCGAAGCGCATCTTCTATGCCTCCCCCGGCTGCGATCGGTCGGGCAAGCCCCCCGTGCGCAAGGTTCCAGCCTGCCGTGTCCCGGCAAGCCGGGACCCGGTGATGCCCACTATGTTTCGCGCCCTTGCAGTGAGTGAACCCGCCGATTCAGGCGCGGGAATAAACTTGGCGAACTTCACCATGTCGCTTTCCTCCAGCACCTGGCCCGTGAGCTCCAGACCATCATCGGGGATACGTTTCTCCGCCAGGGATTCCAGCGTGAATGACGTTGGGGACTCCATGGCAAGCACATCGTACTTGCGCTCCAGGTATCGCCGGACCGATCCAGAAACCAGAGTGTAGTGCTCCTTCACCATATCCCGCTCGAGGAGCCCGAGGGCTTCTATCCGGGCCAGTTCCTTCAGCGCAGCCTCCTCAGGATCAAGGT
>JAUXGG010000158.1 GCA_030622265.1 Candidatus Eiseniibacteriota bacterium | reverse complement strand
TGATTGGTTAAGAGGGGGAGCCGAACTTGAAGCGAGCCACAAAAACCACGAAGGCCAAGCGGAAGACGGCCACAAAATCCACTCGCAAATCAGCCAGGAAGCCTGCACGTAAGGCGGCCGGGAAAGCCACCCGGCCTGAGAAGAAGACTACCGGGAAGGCCGTGAAGAAGACCAGGAAAGCTGCAAAGAAGACCACAGAGAGAGCGGCCACCAGGAAGACCACCAGGAAGACCACCAGGAAGACTACCAGGAAGTCGGCCCGGAAGATTACCAGGAAGACCGTGGCCAAGTCCGTCAGGAAGACTGCCAGGAAGACCGTGGCCAAGTCCGCCCGGAAGACTGCCAGGAAGCCCGTGGGCAAGTCCGTCAGGAAGACTACCAGGAAGCCCGTGGGCAAGTCCGTCAGGAAGACTACCAGGAAGCCCGTGGCCAAGTCGGCCCGGAAGGTTGCACCTAAGAAAGCAGGCGGCTCCGGCGGGCCTGTTTCCAAGCCGGCCAAGAAAGCCCCGGCCAGGCCCAGGGGACTCAAGATAGGGGCAAGAGGCTCGAATTCAAGAGCCGAGGAGCTGAGGTCGATTCTCGAGGCCAAGCGCGCAGAAATCATCCGGGAGATCAGGAGGGCGAGGCAGGACAGCGTGAAGAGCGAGCGCGCGAGTTATGCCGAGGTAGGAGACCTGGTTTCGGCATCGGTCGAGAAGGAGAGGGCCTTCGAATATGGTGAGATAGGCATGCAGCTCCTGAGGGAAATCGATTCGGCCCTGGAGAAGCTCAAGGAGGGCACGTTCGGGATCTGTGAAATGTGCACCAAGCCTATAGGGATAAGAAGGCTCAAGGTTATGCCCTCGGCCAGACTCTGCATAAAGTGCAAGTCAGTGGAGGAAGCTTCAGGGCCCGGCGTGAGAGGCCGATCTCTATCACAAGAGGATTGACAATCCTGGCATATTTGTTTATAGTGGAACATGAGGGTTAACACAGGAGGCGGGATATGTTGAAGACCAAGTGGTTTATCCCGTTCGCTCTGCTTCTTGTCCTACTGCTGAGCGTGAGTGTCGTGGCGGGGCCACGACACGATAATGGCGACCCCGATATCGTCGAAGGTATCAAGGCGAAAGACGGAGTCGGCCAGGTCCAGTTGCTCAGCGCTCCCCAACCGTTGATTATTGACATTCCTTTCCTGGGGAGAATTGTGATCATCAGGCAAGCGCAGAGGGAAGTACAAGACAATATGTCGAAGAGGCTGTCTGCTGCCTCACCGAGGATGCGCAAGCACAGGTAAGTTTGGCAGCGGTATTTGTCTCACCCTTTAAGATTGCGGGGAAAGGGTGATATGGACAAGCTACACGGCAGTGGCCCTACAGACAAGGATGGACAGGGGCGCAGGGGTCCCGGTATAGGTACCTCTCTCGAGGATCTCGGTAACTTCTGTCTCGCCACCGGTGAATTCACCACCGCCATAGAGTATTTCAACAAGCTTCTCGCGCTTACCGGCTTTACGGACAAGCCCAGGCGCGCATCACTCTTAAGAAGACTTGCCACCTGCTATATGAAGATCGGGAAGTGTGACCACGCCCTGGAACTTCTGGACAAGGGGTTTGTGCTGGTTTCCGACGGAGAGGACCCCCTCGAGCTCTCACGCATTATCTGCGAGCGGGGCTGGGTGCACTTCAAGCGCGGCGAGTATGACCTCTCTCAGGCCGACCTCGAGTCAGGGCTTGATATCTTGCTGGGCGATGACCGTGGAAGTGAAATCGCCCGAACCTACAACAGGCTCGGAGGTATCGCCTTCAGGAAGGGAGAGTATGAGGGGGCATTCGATCTCCACAGGGCCGCGCTTTCCGCTGCGAGAATGACAAAGGATAAGGACCTTACCGGCGTATGTGTCAACAACCTGGGTCTGGACTGCAAGAACCTGGGCCGCTGGAGCGAGTCCCGCGTGTATCTGGAAGAAGCGCTCAAGATCGCCGAAGAGATCGGGCAGCATCTTGAGAAAGGCCTGCGGCTTACTAACCTGGGGATAATCTATTCCAAGCTCGGCTTCATGAAGAAGGCGCACAGGTGCTTGACCGATTCGGCTGACACGCTGACGCGCATAGGAAATACCTGGGATGTCGTGGCGACTTACCTTGCTCTCGGACACTACTATCTCACCTACCGTGATTTCGAAAAGGCCGAGGAGTACTATGTAAGGGCGCTCAAACAGAGCTCGGATCACGGCGATGCCCGTAATTCGGCTTTGAGTCTCGAATACCTCGGAGACCTGCACTTCGCGTGCGACAGGGTTGACTCCGCACGCCGCTGTTACAGGGAAGCGCTTGCGATTGCTGTGGAAATTGCCCCCCGCGGCGACATTGTGGCGGAGGCCAAGCGCAGGCTGGCGGATGTTGAGGTCAGATGCGGCAATTACGAGGCCGGGATCGAGCTGGCCGGTGAAGCCCTGCGGGTTGCGACGGAGAATAGGCATGTTTTCGAGCAGGCTTGTTCTCTGAGATCTAAGGCCTGTGCCGAGTTCCATCACGGCGAGTGGGAACGGTCCCGGGCGAGCTTCTCCCGGGCCATCGAGATGCTTGTAGGACTCGGAGACCGGAAGGACCTGGCCGTAGCTTATCTGGCCGCCGGAGAGCTGCTTTCATCCCAGCCATCGTCCTGCGTCGAGGCGCGTGACTACCTGTCTGACGCGCTTGGCATTTTCGAGGATCTCGGGATGAGCTACGAGGCCGGACTGTCGGCCCTGTGGCTGGGGCGGATTGCCGCAATGAAGGGCAATGTGGAGGTATGTCACGGATTACTGGGCAAGGTAATCGGGATATTCGGGGAAGAGGTTCCCACGGATGTTCGCGAGAAGATTGATAAGATAGAGCGGGAGGCTGATGAACAGGTGTCTTCTCTTTCTGTCAGTGAACCCAACGGCCTGGCCGGCTTCAACGCGATAGTCGGACATATTCTCACTGCCCGCGGCCAGGCGAAGAAACTGGAGATCATACTCGATGCTTGCGTCGAGAGGTCCGCGGCTGACCGGGGGTTGATGCTGCTGAGCCATAATGGCAGCCTCAAGCCTCTTGCTCTGCGGGGCATAGACTCGGCCGGAGTCGGCCAGATCACCTGTGCGGTTTCAGAGATGCTGATGATTGCGGATTCCACCGGCAAGCCGCTGGTGAGCACCAATGTGAGCAAGGACGGGCGGCTGAGCGGAAACGGCGAGGCAGAGGTTCCTGACGGCGCTGCGCTGTGCGTGCCGCTCTCGATGAGCGGCGGGGGCACGGGCTGCGTCTATCTGGATTGCAGGCGCAAGGGTACCTTCTTCAATAAGGACGATGTTGAGTTTGTGATCGCTCTCGTGGGAATTGCCAAGAGCGTGCTCTCCGAGGCCCGGCTTGATAAGTACATGGAGGAAACCAGGTTCTTGAGAGCGCGGCTGGATAAGACCAGTCCGGTCAAAGGCATCATCACGCAGAACAGGAAGATGCTGGAGATCCTCGAGACCGTGAGGTTCCTGTGCAGCGCCTCGACGACCGTGCTCGTTGAGGGAGAAACAGGTACCGGCAAGGAGATGCTGGCCAGGGCCATCCACTCGAGCGGAAACCGCTCTGGAAGGCCATTCGTCACGATAGACTGTTCCGCGCTCTCCAACGAGATCCTCGAGAGCGAGCTCTTCGGGCACGTGAAGGGCGCCTTCACCGATGCCAGGACCGACAAGACAGGACTTTTCGAGGCGGCCGACGGCGGGACCGTCTTCCTGGACGAGATAGACAAGACCTCGAGAAAGTTCCAGGAGAGGCTGCTTCAGGTTGTCGATAAGAGGGAGTTCAAGCCGGTCGGATCGACCATCTCCAGGAAGGTCGACTTCAGGCTTTTGTGTGCCACCAACCGTGATCTCGCGCAGGAAGTCGAGTCGGGCCACTTCCTCGAGGACCTCTATTACAGGTTGAAGGTAATATCGCTGAGGCTTCCTCCTTTGAGGGAGAGGCGCGATGATATACCACTGCTTGCCGAGCACTTCCTCGCGCTCTGCAGCAAGCGGCTGGAGAAGTCGGTGGTTGGGTTCTCGGCGCCCGCGATGGACCTGCTCGTCAGCTATTCCTGGCAGGGCAATGTCCGCCAGCTCGAGCACGAGATCGAACGGGCTGTGACCTTCTCGGAAGAAGGCGGCCTGGTCACCCCCGACCTGTTCTCTGAAGACCTGAACGAGTGGGCCAGCGTCGTCACCGCGGACACCCGCAAGCCCATGGCGGACGCCGTCCAGCAGGTCGAGAAGCAGATGATCAAGGATGCGATCAGGAGATTCGCCGGCAACAAGACCAGGGCCGCCAAGAGCCTCGGTCTTAGCAGGCGCGGTCTGCTGAACAAGATCCAGCGATATCACATCGAAGTGTAAATCGTCTTCACGCCCCATGTGTAACCTTCCTTCCCGTCTAAGTCCTTTAGTTTTGGCGAACTTGCAACTGCAGCACAGTTCGGCGTGAACTTGGTTCACGTTTCAGACCATTCGTATGTTCCTCCGACAGGAAGCCTATTCTCCCGGGCACCAATAAGTGATTGATAATACAGGAGTTACAGGGTGAGTTTTTTGGCGCACTTCTGCTTGCTTCCGGCACAGAACATGCAGGAACAATCTAATGGTTGAAGCAGGCCCCTCGTCCCTCGGCCAGCACAACGGTGGGCCGGGGTGAAAGGGGCGGAACCCAAGGAATCGGGTGGAGCCAATGCAACGCCAGGGTCTTGTTGAGGAAGGTCGTTTCGAATCGGCCTTCGCCCACTATGTTGACCGGCGCGATGTAACGACTCTACGGCTGCGGCAGAAGAAGTCGGCGAGCACCTCCGAGGGTTTATCGGCATACCTGAAGGCCATCAGCCAGTTTCCTCTGCTTACCAAGAAGGACGAGCAGGATCTTGCCAGGCGTGTACGCAAGGGTGATCCGGTGGCCAAGGAACGCATGGTGCTGGCTAACCTGCGGCTCGTGATATCCATAGCCAGGAGGTACCAGGGTATGGGTTTGCCCCTTGCCGATCTTATCGGTGAGGGCAATCTGGGGCTGATCAAGGCCGTAGACCGTTTCAAGTACGAGAAGGGCTTCAGGTTCAGCACGTACGCCTCCAAGTGGATACGACAGGCCATCACCAAGACGCCGGCCACCGACAGCAGGACGGTGAGGCTTCCGGCCAACGTGATTGAGATCCTCCGCAAGGTGAAGGCCACCGAG
>JAUXGG010000347.1 GCA_030622265.1 Candidatus Eiseniibacteriota bacterium | reverse complement strand
CGGGCTGTACCTGGGCCGCCACCTCGTTGATCCTCAGGCCCACTTCCATGGAGCCCGTGAAGGCGATGAACCTGGTCCTGGGATGCTTTACCAGCACCTCGCCGGCAATACGTCCGGGACCGGGGAGGAAGTTGACCACACCCGCGGGCACCTTGGCCTCCTCGACGATCTCCATGAACTTGGCCCCGATCGTCGGTGAATCACTCGACGGCTTAAGCACAACGGTGTTGCCCGAAACGAAGGCTGCCGTGGTCATTCCCACAAGAATAGCGAAGGGGAAATTCCAGGGTGGTATCACCACTCCAACGCCCAGAGGTATGTATACCAGCTCGCTTTTCTCACCCGGGATCTGGACCACCGGCTGCTCGCCGCCGTAGCGCAGGGCTTCATGGGCGTAGAAATCACAGAAGTCGATGGCCTCCGCCACATCCCCGTCAGCCTCGGCCCATGACTTGCCCACCTCGAAGACCATCCAGGCTGCCAGCTCGAACTTCCGCTTCCGCATGATTCTGGCTACTCGAAAAAGATACGATGCTCGCTTCGAGGCCGAGACGAACTTCCATTCCGAGAATGTTTTGAAGGCGGTCTCAACGGCCTCATTGGCCAGCTTGGCATTTGCTCTCTGAAAGACACCAATCACCTGGGATTCATCGGCCGGGTTGAGCGACTTGAAGGTGTCCGGGGCTTTCCTGCGCTTGCCGCCGATGATGATGGAGTAGCTGCGCCCCAGTTCCCGCTCGACCCCCTCGACGGCCTTTCTCATCGCTGCTCTGTTCCTGGGCTTTGAAAAATCAGTCAGAGCCTCGTTCTTAAACTTCTTCATTTCCTCCTCCTTAGAACTTCCTTTTTAACTCCCGCACGTTCCAATTCCTATTTTCCTATTGCCAACGGACTCGTAGTGTTTGAGTCCCGCTGCTTCACTTCTGCTATTTGAGTACGCCGTACTTCTTGCCGATCTTGGCGAAGGCCTTGATTGCCTTATCCAGGTGCGCCTTCGTATGGGCCGCCGAAACCTGGACCCTTATCCTCGCCTCACCCTTGGGCACGACCGGGTAGCTGAAGCCGATTACGTAGATGCCTTCGTCCAGCATGTCCTTTGCGATGTCGTGCGCCAGCTTGGCATCGCCCAGCATGATGGGCACGATAGGATGAAAGCCTGGCTTGATATCCCAACCATTGGCCGTCATCTGGTCCCTGAAGTACTTGGTGTTCTCCTCAAGTTTGTCCCTGAGCTCGGTGGTCTCACCAAGCATCTTGAAAGTAGTCAGGGCGGCATAGGCAATGGGCGGCGCCACCGTGTTGGAAAACAGATAGGGACGGGACCTCTGGCGCAGGGTATCGATGATCTCCTGGCGGCCGCTTGTGAACCCGCCGGATGCTCCTCCCAAGGCCTTGCCCAGCGTGCTGGTTATGACGTCGATCTTGCCATGCACGCCGCGGAATTCCGGGGTGCCGCGTCCGGTCTTGCCGAAGAAACCGCTGGAGTGGCAATCATCGACCATGACCATGGCGCCGTACTTCTCAGCCAGCGCACAGATCTCATCCAGCTTCGCCACATCGCCGTCCATCGAGAAGACGCCGTCGGTCGCGACCATCACCCGCTTGGCATCCTTTGACTCCTTGAGCCTCTCCTCGAGGTCCGCCATGTCGGCATGCTTGAATACCTTGCGCTCCGCCTTGCAGAGCCTTATCCCGTCGATGATGCTGGCATGGTTCAAGGCATCGCTTATGATCACGCATTCCTTGTCCAGGATGGTCTCAAAGAGGCCGCCGTTGGCATCGAAGCACGAGGAATAGAGAATGGTATCATCGGTGCCGAGGAACTTGCTTATCTCGGCCTCCAGCTTCTTGTGAACATCCTGGGTACCGCAGATGAAGCGTACCGATGACATTCCGTAGCCGTACTTGTCCAGGCCTTCCTTGGCGGCCGCGACCAGGCGGGGATGGTTGGCCAGGCCGAGGTAGTTATTGGCGCAGAAGTTGATGACCTCGCCCTGCTTGACCTTGATGTCCGCACCCTGAGCGGTGAGTATTATCCACTCGTCCTTGAAGAGACCAGCGTCCTTGATTTCCTTCAGCGCATCCGCAAAACCTTGCTTGACCTTAGGTGCCAGCATACCCATAACCTCCTCATAAGTTGGGAATGTCTGATGATGATCCGAGCATGGAATCTAATAGAACCTAAAGGAGAATTATATACCAAACCTGCCAATCTTCAAGCTTTTTGAGGGGAGTGGGACCGGGTAGTGGAATAGGGGACAGACACCTATTTCATTGGGGTGAAATAGGTGTCTGTCCCCTATTCCACTTTCTTCCTTTTCCGCTCAAGGAATTGGCTACCACATTGACCGAGCTCAAGGTCAGGGGGGAGGGACAAGCGTGAATCGGATGGGGTGCCAATGGGATGGGGTGCATATGGGATGGGGCGCGGGTGATATGCGGTCAGGCTATCGGGCCGTGCGTCTATCCGTCGGAGGGACTGGCTGCCGAGCCATTCAGCTGGCGGTAGGACGATGGGGTTCGTCCTTCCATCTCCCTGAATCTCCGGCTGAAGTAGTTGGGGTTTTCAAAGCCCACCTGGTAGGCGACCTGCTTGATCAGGAGGTCGTGCCTGCTTAAGAGTTGCTTGGCTGCCCGGATTCTCTCAAGCGAGATGTAATCAGTGCAGGTCATCCCGGTCACCTGCTTGAATGCCCTGCAGAAGACCGGAAGGTCCAGGCCCGATTCGCCGGCGATTCCCGACGGGCTTAAGTTCGGATCCCTCAGGCGCTCCTCTATGAGCTTCAGGGCCTCCGGAATCCGGCCCCTCGGGTTGGTTCTTGTGTACATTGCACAAAAGTCTCCAGGACGCTCGCTGATGGAGCCATCGGTTCGGATAATATCCCCTACACCCCAAATCGTCAGTTCCCGGCGTTTCCTTTAGGGTTTCTCCCGGCGGGGTTTCGCCACTTCCAGGTTTGAGCTTGGTAGGAGGCGCCGTGCTGGCCTACATTAGGGTCTGAGGCCGTCAGGGGCCCCCTGGAGGGTTTTGCGCCAGGCGGTGGCTTTAAACCAATCGGGGTGTTCCGGTGTCTAATCTTTTGAAACGGGAAAGGGTGGCATGAGCGATCTCGGGCAGAGATTAGCCGG
>JAUXGG010000115.1 GCA_030622265.1 Candidatus Eiseniibacteriota bacterium | reverse complement strand
GATTGGCTGTCGAGGGATTCGACTTCCCGGGCGACTGGATCGAACTGTTAGCGGGAGGAAGGACCAGGCTGGACTATCTCTCATTGGATACAGTGCCGAGCTCTGCTATTCAGGGATCAACCTGGGGTAGCATAAAGGCGCTTTACAGGTAAGCCCTACAGGTAAACTACGAAACCGAAGTGACCTGCTCGCGGCTCTCTTCAGGCTTGGGATCCGTCTGCGCGAGCCGGCCCTCATCAAGCAGGAACCCCGAAATACTCCTTCCGGGCAGCAGGTGATATCTGCTTATGTAAAGCTCCAGCAGGCGGAAGCGCTTCATAAACAGAATCGTCGCCACGCAGGCCCCGCCGAATGCCAGAAGGGGCCCCTGTCCGTTGAACTTAAAGTAGATCAGCAGGGCAAGCCCGCTGAATCCGAGTGTCATCATGTAAATTATCAGGGCGACCTTACGGCGGCTGCCATTCCTCAGCAGGAGCTTGTAATGGAGATGGTCCCGGTCTCCCGTCATTATGTTGGTGCCATTGACGAGTCTTCTTAAGACCGCGCTCACACCGTCTATCATCGGTACACCGAGCAGCAGTACTCCGAACAGGGACAATCCGTGACCGCCATCGGCCCCGCTGAACCCCATAATCACCACCGCGAATATGAACCCGAGGAAGAGGCTGCCGCTGTCTCCCATGAAGATGCGAGCCGGCGGGAAGTTGTGAACCAGGAACCCGCTGCACACGCCGAACAGCACCATGCTTAAGACCCCGATCCATCCCACTCCCAGGCTCATGCCGATCACGAAGATGCTGAGGCTGACAATCCCCCCGATCCCGGCGGCCAGGCCGTCCAGGCCGTCGGCGAGATTGAAAACATTGGTAACCCATATGATCCAGAGTACGCTGCCCGCCAGCACCAGTATCTCCCCGAAACCGCCCAGGAATCCAAGGCTCCCACTGGGCAGCACCCGGAACCCGAAACTCACCACCAGCACCGCGGCCACGATCTCGACCACAAGCTTGATGAAGGCCCCCAGGCCAAAGATATCATCGAGGACCCCCACGGCCAGTATGAGGGCGCTCCCGGCAAATAGGCCCCGGAGCTGGTGCTCGAAGCCGGCCAGGATCTCCCCGTGGACGGTGTGAAGCACCAGAATGCTCAACCAGAAGCCACAATATATGGCGAGCCCGCCCAGCCTGGGCATAGGAACATTATGGACCTTGTCGGGTTTGGGCAAGTCCACAGCCCTCAGAAACCCGGATACTCTCCGGCTAAGTGGCACGCAGACAAGGGAAAAACTGAATCCGACAAGCCCTATTGCGGCAAACAACAGGATGTCAGCCAACCGCCGTACTCCCTTCTATATTTTCCCGTCGCAATCATAGGAATAGGTGTCAGGGTTGTCAAGTTATTTTAAAAAGGCCCAAACGGCGGTCTACTTGCGCTCGAAATCAATCACGCTTTTGATGATGCCGTCCAGGTCAGTCAGAGGCTTATAGCCGACAAACTCCCCGATTTTGCGCAGGTCGGGCACCCGTCTTCTCATGTCCTCAAAGCCCTCCCCGTAGGCATGCTCATAATCCATGAACTCGATCGGGGACGCGCTTCCTGTGATCTCCTTCACCCGCCCGGCCAGCTTAAGGATGCTGGTCTCCTTGTTGTTGCCCACGTTGAATATCTCGCCGACCGCCCGGTCGCACTCGGCGAGCTTCAGGATGCCGTCCACCACGTCGAAGACCGACGCGAAGCACCTGCGCTGCTCACCGTCCCCGAATACCGTGATGGGCTCGCCCGAGAGGGCCTGCTTCACGAACCTGGGCATTACCATGCCGTAACGGCCCGTCTGCCTGGGCCCGCAGGTGTTGAAAACCCTCACGATCACGACGGGCAAGTCCCGCTCCCTGTGGTAGGCCAGGGCGAGGATCTCATCCAGAGCCTTGGTTACAGCATAGCTCCACCTCTTCAAGGTCGTGGGACCCAAGACGCTGTCGGCCTCCTCGTTGAAGGGCACCACGTCACTCTTGCCGTATATCTCGGAGGTCGAGAAGAGGACCACCTTCTTCCCCGCCTTCCCGGCCTGCTCGAACAAGATCTCTGAACCCCGGATATTGATCTCGATCGACTTCAGCTGGTTCTGGATGACATACTCCACGCCAACAGCAGCGGCCAGGTGAAAGACGATGTCGCAGGATGCGACGAGCTTCTCCATGATACCGGGGTTCAGGATCGTATCGATGGTGCACTCGAAGCGGCTGTTACCCTCAAGGTGGGATATGTTGTCGCGGCTGCCCGTCGAAAGGTCATCGATCACATGGACCCGGTAGCCCTTCTCAAGCAGCTTCTCCACCAGGTGGGAGCCGATGAAACCGGCCCCACCCGTCACCAGAGCCCTCATCTCAGGCATTCGCGTAAAACTCCCTGATCGCCCCGCAGATATAATCGACTTCCTCGTCGGTTATCTCGGGGAACATCGGCAGCGAAATCACCTTGGTCGCTGCTTCATCACAGTTGGGGAAGTCCCCCAGCTTGTGGCCAAGCGGCTCGTAGGCTTCCTGCAGATGAAGGCCCAGCGGGTAGTGAATCGCGGTGCCTACACCCTTCTCACCCAGGAACTTCTGCAGGCCGTCGCGGTTCCGGGCCTTGAGGGTGTACTGGTGATATATGTGATACGCGAAATCCGCCGCATAGGGTGTCTCAACCGGCAGGTCGGCGAGCTTCTCATTGTACATCGAGGCCACGCTGCGCCTGCGGTCGTTCCAAGCCTCGATCTTCTTTGCCTTTGCAAGCAGAATGGCGGCCTGGATCGAGTCCAGACGGCTGTTGATGCCTATGTACTTGTACTTGTACTTCTCCACCTGGCCGTGTTTTCTTAAGGCCGATACCTTATTGCCCAGCTCATCATCGTTGGTGAGCACCATGCCGCCGTCGCCGTAACATCCAAGGTTCTTGGTGGGGTAGAAGCTCAGGCACGCGAGATGGCCGATCGATCCTACCGGCTTGTCCTTATACCTGGACCCTATGGCCTGGGCCGCGTCCTCGATGACGGGGATCCCCTTCCGGCCCGCCGCCTCCATCATCGGATCCATGTCGACGCTCTGTCCGTAGATGTGAACGGGCACGATGGCCTTTGTCTTATCGTTGATCGCCGCCTCAACCTGCTCGGGAATCATATTGAAGGTCTTCGGGTCGATGTCGACAAACACAGGCTTTGCGCCCATCCTGATCGCGACCTCGGCGACCGAGACAAAAGAGAAGGGCGAGGTTATTACCTCGTCTCCCGGGCCCACGTCGCAGGCCATCATGGCGAGATCGAGCGCGTCGGTTCCAGAGGCCACGCCGATGCCCCGCCTGGCACCCATCAGGCCCGAGACCTTCTCCTCGATCTCCTTGATCCATTTGCCCATGACGAAGGCGCCGCTGGAGAATACCTCTGCGATATTCCCATCAATATCGTCCTTCATGGAGTTGTACTGCCGTAACAGATCGATCTGGGGTACCTTCAATTCAGCCTCCCTTACTCCTCCGGATATCCTTGCTTGTCAACCATCTGCTCTCTCGGGGTGTCCTTGAACAGGCCGGCGGGAACTCCGGCGACGATCTTCCCGGGAGGCACATCCTTGGTTACCACCGCGCCTGCGCCAACTACCGCGTCCTCACCGATCACGATTCCCGGAAGCAGGGTAGCGTTCACGCCGACCCTGGCGCCCTTCTTGAGATATGGTCCCTTAGTGTACTTGAACCTCTCCTTGGTTCTTCCCAGGAAGTTATCGTTGGACATCGCGACCATCGGCGCGATGAAGCACCGGTCTTCGATTACGGTGTGAGCCGTGATATAGGCATTGGTCTCTATCTTCACGTAGTTGCCGATGCGCGTGTCGTTCTCGATGGCAACTCCTCTTCCGACAATTGTGAACTTGCCGATCTTCACGTCCTCCCGCACCGAGGCCTGGTCCGCCACCAGCACTCCCTCGCCCAGCTCGCAGCCCCTGTACACGGCACTGCAGGTGCCTATGATGCATTTGTCTGCGATCTTTGCGGGAGGGAGATCCACGGACTTAAGCGTACTTATCGCGGCCTTCATGGGGAGCTTCCCCACGACGCTGCAATCCCCAATGAGCACGTTCTTTCCTATGACGGTGTCCGCATGGATGACCGCGCAGTTGCCGATGCGTGACCCTTCACCTATGGAGACATCCGGCCCTATGTGCGCATAGGAACCTATCTCCACCCCCTCGGCAATCTTCGCTGCCGGGTCTATGAATCTCTCCATCCATCAGCCTCCGATAGTTATGGATCTGCTGCCCTCGGCCAGTGACTGCTCGGCAGCTTCAAGAACCCTCAGGACCTCCAGGCCGGTCTTTCCATCGGTCAACGGCCTCTCGCCCTTCTCGATGCAGTCCAGGAAGTGCTGGCACTCAACCTTGAGAGGCTCAGACATGTCGATCTTCGGGATGTAGATGTCACCGATCCTGATGGAGAGCGACTCGCCGTAGTCCCCGTAGGACGGCGTGAAGTCCACACCCTTGTCGTAGATCCTGAGTTTCTCGGTCGCCTGCATGTCATCCAGCACTGCCATCTTCTTATCCCCGACCACGGTGACCTTGCGTATCTTGTGCGGGTCCAGCCAGCTCACGTGAAGGTGAGCCATCACGCCCTCGGGGAAATGCAGCGTTGCGAAGACCACGTCCTCTACGCCTTCCCGGACATAGGCCTGGCCCGAAGCGGTCACCGAATCCGGCTGCCCGCCGAGGAGATAGTTGACCACCGAGATGTCATGGGTGGCGAAACTCCACAGGGCGCTCTCCTCTTTGCGTATCCGGCCGAGATTCACCCGGGTGGTATAAACATAGAGGATCTTGCCCAGGTAGCCCTCGTCCATGTACTTCTTCAGCTTGATAAGCCCGTTATGGTATCTCAAGAGGTGCCCCACCAGCAGAACCAGCTTTCGCTCCTCCGCCAGCTTGACCATCTCTTCGGCCTCGCTGGACCTGAGCGCCATGGGCTTTTCCACCAGAACATGTTTGTTCCTCTCGAGGGCCTTGCGAGCGAGCTCATAATGGGAGTCGGAACCCGTGGCTATCACCACGGCATCGACCTTGTCCCCCTCAAGAAGTGAATCGAAGTCGTCCGTGAATGGAAGATGAGGATGCGTTTCCTTGATCTTCTCCGATTTCTCACTCGCGGTATCACAGACGGCCACCAGCTCGGAGCCGGCCAGCTCGTCCATATTTCTTACGAAGTTGGGTCCCCAGTAACCCACTCCCACCACCGCAACCTTAACCATGCTTCCCTCCCATTTACTTGTCCGGTCAGACGGTGCCTTTGAAGTAATCTATGGTCGCCTTGAGTCCATCCTCAAGCAGAACCTTGGGCTCCCAGTCAAGCAGCTCTCTAGCCCGGCTTATGTCCGGCTGCCTGACCTTCGGGTCATCGACCGGAAGCGGTTCGAACACGATGTCGCTTGCGCAGCCTGTTAACTCCGCCACCTTGCTTGCGAAATCCAGGATCGTCATCTCGCGCGGATTTCCCACGTTGACCGGGTCATTGACTTCTGAGACCAGCAACCTGTAGATGCCCTCGACCAGGTCGCCCACGAAGCAGAAGCTCCTGGTCTGCTTGCCGTCCCCGTAGACCGTAAGCGGCTTGCCGGCTATGGCCTGGGTTATGAAGTTGGGCACCACCCTGCCATCACCGGACCTCATCCGCGGCCCGAAGGTGTTGAAGATACGCGCAATCTTGGTATCCACGCCGTGGGTGCGGTGGTAGGCGAAGGCGAGGGCCTCGCCGAACCGCTTTGCCTCATCATAGACTCCCCGCGGCCCGATCGGGTTGACATTCCCCCAGTAGTCCTCGCGCTGCGGGTGAACCAGGGGATCGCCGTAGACCTCGGAAGACGAGGCCAGCAGGAACCTGGCTTCCTTCTCCCGGGCCAGGCCCAGGGCCTTGTGCGTCCCGAGGGCGCCCACCTTGAGCGTCTGTATGGGATACTCCAGATAGTCCACGGGGCTTGCCGGGGAGGCGAAATGAAGGACCGCGTCGACCGAACCGGAGACGAAAATGTACTCGGTGACATCGTGCTTGATAAACTGGAAATCCTTCCTCCCCGCAAGGTGCTCGATGTTCCTGGTAGCGCCCGTGATCAGGTTGTCCAGCCCGATCACCGCATGCCCCTTGCCAATCAGATGGTCACACAGGTGTG
>JAUXGG010000358.1 GCA_030622265.1 Candidatus Eiseniibacteriota bacterium | reverse complement strand
GGCAAGGGCATTCTCTCCACGACAGATCTTGAGACTAATCTCAGTCTCATCGCGCGCATGTCGGCCCACGTCTTAAACGCGCGGGGTGGGGTCCTGAGGCTCGTGGACGATGAAACCGGCGCGCTTTCAATCAAGGCCATGTACGGCGTGACCATAGGCGAAGTCGATGCCGCCTCCCGCGCAGGCGCCCAGGAGATCGCCGAGATGGTGGCTTCCCGTGGAGAGCCTATCCTGGTAAATGACGCGGAGGTTCATGCCGGACAGGAAGGGGCGCTGGGGGGCAGGAAGAACCTGGTTTGCGTACCTCTTGCGAAGGGTGACAGGGTGGTCGGCACGCTCACTGTCTTTGACAGGATTTCCCTTGAATCGTTGGGCTCAGAGGGGTTCGGCAATGATGATGTCCGCTTCCTCACGGTCCTGGGAAGCCAGGCGGCGATTGCCATCGAGAATGCCAAGCTCTTCGACCATCTGATAAGTTCCCAGGACAGGATCCGGGAGCTCCATAAGCACCTCTTGAGATCGGAGCGACTGGCCGCGCTCGGGGAACTGTCCTCCCAGGTCGCGCACGAGATCAGAAACCCTCTTACCGCGATCGGTGGCTTCGCGCGGTCGATCGAGCGCAAGATGGCCCAGGACGATCCCGACAGGGAGCACGTCGAGATCATCATAAAGGAGACCGACCGGCTTGAGCGTATCCTCACCGAACAGCTTGCTTTCGCTAAGCTCTCGCCGCCGGAGTTCACCGCCGGGGACATCAACCAGGTCATAAGGGAGAGCATCAGCCTCCTGAGCGAGAGGATCGCGGCCAAGGATGCAAGACTCGAGGTCGACCTTCAGAGTGATATTGAGGATGTAAGAATGGACCCGGATAAGATGAAGCAGGTGCTCATAAACCTGATTCAGAATGCGGCAGACAATCTGTCTGAGGGCGGCAGGCTCTCGGTGAGTAGCAGCTCGAAGAACCGGACGGCGGAGGTGCGCGTGGCGAATGACGGTCCCCCGATACCGGAGCCCATGCTGGAGAGAATCTTCGTCCCCTTCGCGACAACCAAGTCGGGGGGATCCGGCCTGGGGCTTCCGATCGCATATGAAATCATATATGAGCACGGCGGGACCATCGATGTGAAGAGCGAATTCGGCTCGGAAACCGTGTTCCTCATAACCCTCCCGCTGATCGTCGGCGGGGAGAGGAGACGGGGGCCGGTCGACAGGCGAAGCATGATGCGTGACAGAAGAAGAAGGGGAAGGATTCCTTAGGACTATGCGGAGGACATCATGGCAAAGGTGCTTGTAGTTGACGATGACCAGAGCCTCAGGCTCCTGTATCGGAAGGAGCTGGCGGATGATGGCCATGAGGTGACGACGGTTCCCTCCGGCAAGGAAGCCCTGGAGAGTATTTCCCAGGGCAGGCCGGACGTGGTCGTGCTGGACATCAAGATGGAGGAGATGGATGGTCTCGCGGTCCTGGATGAGATCATGAAGGTCGATAAGACTATTCCGGTGATACTGAACACCGCCTACTCCACCTTCAAGTCGGACTTCACCACATGGAGTGCGGAGGCCTACGTGGTCAAGTCCAGCGATCTATCGGAGCTGAAGCGCACGATAGCTGAGGTTACCGCCAGCTCATGACATAGGTTTCGCTTGACATAAAATAAGACGCTCTATAACTTGATTCTGTGCGGACGCGGTAGCTCAGCAGGTAGAGCACAGGACTGAAAATCCTGGTGTCCCCGGTTCGATTCCGGGCCGCGTCACCACTCTTATGCTGGTGTAGCTCAGCTGGTAGAGCAACGCACTCGTAATGCGTAGGTCAGCGGTTCGATCCCGCTCACCAGCTCCATCGAGGTCGTTCGCTTGAAGCGTGTCGCCATATTCGTTGTCCTCGCGGTTGCCGCCGGTCTTCTCGTCTCTTCCTTGAAGATCGTCGGCACTGACGAGGTCATCCTTACAGGCACCGGCGAGCAAGTCCGGGAGCTCAAGGGCGGCCTCAACATGCTTAAGCCTTTCACGGGCACCAGGCGGTTCAAGCTCCACGAGACCCACGTGCTCAACGGTGATGAGGCGCTCCCTTTCTCTTCCGGCGGCATGAAATCCTACCTGCTTGACTGTGAAATAGGCGTCGAGCTTGAGAGGGAGAAGGTCCGGCAGATCGACCGTGACTACTCGGACAGGGTGTTTGAGAAACTACTGAAGCCCATCCTCCTGCGTGAGATTTCTGCCTATGTTGCAGCATCTGCCGGACCGGAAGCGCTCACTTCCAATCAGGCGGGGATCGCGATAGCATCAAGCGTCAACGAGAAGATAAGTCCGCTGGGGATCAGCATCGTCCGACTGGAGAAGATCGGGCTTCGCGAGCAGCCGCGCGTCGCTCACGACTTGAAGCGCGGAGACGGGATGAAGGTGTTCGTCCTGGGTCTGGACGGCTACGACTGGCTGATTCACGACATGGTGCTCAAGACCCGCGACCTGCCCAATATGGAGCGGGTCCGCCGTGAGGGTGTGTGGGGCAACCTGCGCTCGATGGAACCCCTGATCTCGCCGCTGATCTGGACCACCATGGTAACGGGGGTGACACCTGATGTTCACGGGATCACCGATTTCCTTGTGAAAGATGAGCTGTCCGGCGAGGAGATACCGGTAACCAGCAGCATGAGGAAAGTCCCTGCCATCTGGAACATCACGTCCCTGTTTGATCTCACCTGCGGTTTCGTGGGATGGTTCGCGTCGTTCCCCGCAGAGGAGGTCCGGGGATTCGTGGTGAGCGACAGGTTTGCCTACCACATGTTCGATCCGGGAGCCGGGAAGGCCCAGGATCAGGAAACCATGCGGGGCATTACCTACCCATCGGAGCTGTCCGTCGGCATCTCCAGCTTGAAGGTCGCCCCCGAGGATGTGAACGACATCGTGCCGCGCTTCATATCGGGATCGCTGCGCGAATACAAGACCGGTGAAGACGGTTTGATCTACTGGGATGCGCGGCGGCCGGACAGTCCTGAAGATAAT
>JAUXGG010000143.1 GCA_030622265.1 Candidatus Eiseniibacteriota bacterium | reverse complement strand
GACGTGGTCGTGGAAGGTGAAAAGCACGTCGTGGGCGCGGTCTCTAAGATACTCAAGGACCTGATGGTGAGCGCCCGAAAGGGAATCGCCGTAGGCGAGGATGATGTGCGCTACGCGATCGGGCTTGAGGGTGATAAGAACGCCAAGAAGCTGACCTCGCTTCATGAAGACCGGGCCGAGTACCATGATCTCAAGAAGATCATCCGGGCCAAGACCGTCGGCCAGCACGAGTACGTGGAGGCGATGCGAACCTATGACATAGTCCTTGCGGTCGGTCCTGCGGGCACCGGCAAGACCTATCTCGGAATGGCCCAGGCCGTCTCGTCCTTGCAGCGAAGGGAAGTGGACAGGATCCTGCTGGTGAGGCCGGCGGTGGAGGCGGGCGAGAGCCTGGGCTTCCTGCCCGGGGACTACCAGGAGAAGGTGGGGCCCTACCTGAGGCCGCTCTACGATGCTCTTTATGAGATGATGCCGGCCGAGAAAATAAGAAAGAGGCTCGAGATGGGCATGATCGAGGTGGCGCCCCTTGCCTATATGAGGGGTAGGACCCTCAACAACTCCTTCGTGATTCTCGATGAGGCCCAGAACACGACCCTGGACCAGATGAAGATGTTCTTGACCAGGCTGGGTTTCAACTCCAAGGTCGTGATAACCGGCGATATCACGCAGATAGATCTCTCTCGCAAGGAGGACTCAGGTCTCGTGAGGATTCAGTCGGTGCTGAACAATATACCGGGAATTCACTTTGTCTATCTTTCAGGTCAGGATGTGGTGCGGCACAGGCTGGTCCAGGACATTATCAAGGCGTTCGACAAGTACGAAAACGGTGGTGAGCAGGCCGCCAGGCCGTGAAGAGTATGGAAGAATCAGATCAAAGTTCTTCACTGGACATCGAGGGTCTACCCGCGGAACTCAGTTCTATGCGGAGCGTGCTCCATCAGGCGGCGCTGCAGACCCTCCTTGAGCATGATGACAAATCATATGTGATCAGCATCTCTTTTACAGGAGACGACAAGATCACGGCGCTCAATGAGGAGCGCCTCGGCCGGACCGGGCCCACCGATGTCATCGCGTTCGACCTGTCCGAGAAAGGTCTTCCCATCGATCATGTCGGGGATGTCTATATATCTGTTGATACCGCCCGGGAGAACGCCGGCAAGTACGGGGTCACCCTGGGTGAGGAGCTGTTGAGGCTTGTGATCCATGGCGTGCTCCACGTTCTGGGCTATACCGATTCGGATTCCCGGGACCGTGTGAGAATGGAGCAGGTGCAGGAGAGCATGGTGAAGCGTTTCTCAAGTAAGCTCAAACTTTGACGACTATGAGTTAGAGGAGTGAACGAATTGGATCCCTCATCATTACTGGATGTCCTTCTGTTTTTCGTGTTCCTGGGTTTATCCGCCCTGTTTTTCGCGGGGGAATTTGCCTTTTTCTCGGCATCTGAGGATGAGCTCGAGAGACGCAACGACCGGCGCACCAGGCTGGCCTTGAGGATGCTTGCCAAGCCGGATGAGCTGATGATCCAGCTCCTGCTGGCAAGCTCCCTGAGCAATGTCCTTGCCGCGCTTTTCGCGCTGCGGCTCACGTGGCGCCATTTCCCACAGGGCAATGTCGGGACGCTGGCGTCCATTGTCTGTCTCGTCGTGGTTTCGGTCCTGATCGCGGCCCTGGCCAGGCTCCTGCCCAGGGTGCATGTGGCAAGGAACCCCGAGGCGGCCGTGCGGTCGCTGGCGCGCCCCTTGTTCGTTTTCTTCATTCCCATATATCCGGTGGTGCAGGCGATCCTGCTGGTAACTCGCAGGGTCTTCCTTGCAGGCTCCCAGACCCGCGAGATGTTCCTGAAGGCGGGCCAGCTCAGGGCGATCGCGCGAGCGAGCGAGGAGGCCGAATCCGGGGCTGAGGAAGAGCAGGAGATGATCAACGCCATATTCGAGATGCGGGACACGGTGGTGAGGGAAGTCATGATACCGAGAATCGACATGGTCTGTGCGGAGGTCACCACCACCGTCGGCGAGGCCATCAAGGTGATTGCCGAGGGTGCCCACTCCCGGATCCCGATCTATAATAAGACCATTGACGATATCCGCGGCATCCTGCACGCCAGGGACCTCTTTGAGTTCGTGCGGGAGGGTGGCCTCGATGCGGGCATGGGGGACATCCTACGGGATGCTTACTTCGTTCCCGAGACCAAGAAGGTCAGGGACCTCTTGGCGGAGCTCCGCAGGCGCAAGACCCACATGGCGATCGCCGTGGATGAGTTCGGCGGAGTGGTCGGCCTGGTGACACTCGAGGACGTGCTGGAGGAAATTGTCGGTGAGATATATGATGAGTATGAAGAGGAGCTCGAGCTGATCCACGTGGTGGGTGACGACGAGGTCAGGGTGGACGGCAAGGTCAGGATCGATGACCTGAACGAGACATTGCGAATCGACATAGCGGAAGAAGAAGATTATGACACGCTTGCCGGTTATGTGTACAATCTCCTGGGCAAGGTCCCGTCCGAGGGCGATGCCTATGATGCGGACGGTCTCAGCTTCGTGGTTGAGAAAGTGACCGGCCAGAGGATAGAGCGAGTGATCATACGCGGCACCGGAGTCGGCGTCGCGGCCAGGGAAAACACAGAGCGATGAGCATACACCGGACCCACGGCATAGTCTTAAGAACCAGGAAATTCAGGGAGTCCAGCAAGATCATCGTCTTCTTTACCCGCCGCTACGGTAAGATATCGGCGATCGCCAAGGGCAGTCTCAAACCCAAGAGCAAGTTCGGAAGCAGCCTGGAACTCTTCACGCGCTCTTCTCTCATCTTCTATAGGAAGGAAAACCGCGACCTTCATACTCTGAGCCACAGTGAGATCCTGAATGCCAACAAGAACATAGGGAACGACGTGGTGAAGCTTGCCTATGCCAGCGCCGCGAGTGAGATGGTCGAGAGGCTTGTTCCCGACGAGGAGCAGAACGAGACCCTGTATGAGCTCCTGAACGCGATCCTGAAACAGATTGGTGTTGCGGAAAGGAACCAGCTTGAGTTAATACTGGCTTCTTATACGCTGAAGATGCTCCATGCCGTGGGCTACGGGCCGGAGCTGGCGGCATGCGTGAGGTGCGGAAAGGATCTCGCCGATAAGGTCTGGTTCGGGCTGCACTCCGGCGGGGCCCTTTGTCCTGCCTGCCACAACCAGGATTTGCATGCGATAGAGATGAGTCAGGCAACCCTGGAACTGATGAGGAAGTTTGAGAGCATATCCATGGCGAGACTCAGGGAGACATGTTCGGCCGACAAGCTCAGCAGGGATGCTTCCGACATCCTGTACGCTTTCGTTCGCGCCCAGATCAGCGAGGGAGCCAAGATCAGGTCGCTTGACTTCCTCGAGAGAATGAGAGATTCGTCCTTTGCCTAGCGATAACAGCAAGAAAACCGGCCAGGAGAGAACCGGCCAGTCGCTTCAGGATCTGATCATGACCCTGGAGCGTTTCTGGGGTGACTACGGCTGCGCCATTCACCAGCCATACAACAGTGAAGTCGGGGCAGGCACCTTCAATCCCGCGAGCTTCCTTCGCACCCTCGGTCCCGAGCCATGGAAGGCGGCCCACGTTGAACCGTCCCGCCGGCCCAGGGACGGCAGGTACGGTGAAAACCCCATGAGGGTGCAGCAATTTCTTCAATACCAGGTGGTCATCAAGCCCTCTCCCGACAACATCCAGGATGTGTATCTCGAGACCCTGAAGCGGATGGGCATAGATGCCAAGGAGCATGACGTGAGGTTCGCGGAGGATGACTGGGAATCTCCCACGCTGGGCGCCTGGGGGCTGGGCTGGCAGGTGTGGCTGGACGGGATGGAGATCACCCAGTTCACGTATCTCCAGCAGGCTGGCGGCCTGGATCTGGACCCGATAACCTGTGAGATCACCTACGGACTGGAACGCATTGCGATGTGCGTTCAGGACGTCAATGACATAAACGAGATCAGGTGGAATGAGGACCTGCTGTGGCGGGAAATATGGAGCAGCAATGAGTTCGAGTTCTCGAAGTACAACTTCGAGGAAGCCGACGTCAAGATGCACTTCGAGCTCTTTCAGTTCTACGAGAAGGAGGCCCGCAGGCTTGCCGACCTCGGGCTCGTGATGCCGGCTTATGATTTCGTGCTCAAGTGTTCGCATGTATTCAATGTGCTGGACGCGAGAGGGGCGATCAGCGTGACCGAGAGGGCGTCGTATATCCTCCGGATCCGCAAGGTAGCGCGCCTGGTCGCCAGGAAGTACTTCGAACAGCGCGAGGAACTTGGTTTTCCGCTTCTGAGGAAGGCCTGATACTTGCAGAAGGGCTGGCGTCTTGCCGAAGGGCTGACGTTTTTTGAGAGAGGTTGACATTGGATCTGCTTTTTGAGATAGGCACCGAGGAAATTCCGCCTTCCTACATAAGGCCTGCCCTGGAGGCGCTGAAGTCCGGGGTCGGGGCCTCGCTGGCCAAGCTCGGTATCGAGGTCGCGCGAATCCGTGCCTTCGGAACGCCCAGGCGCATGGTTCTCCTTGTGGACGGTGTGGATGAGCGGGCAAGGGACAAGAGCGAGACTGTTTTCGGGCCACCGGCGGACAGGGCCTTTGACGAATCGGGCAAACCCACACCGGCCGCGACCGGCTTTGCGAAATCGCAGGGCGTTGATGTTGCGGAGCTTAAGACAGGAACGAAAGGCAAAGGCGAATATGTCTGCGTGGAGAAGCTCACGAAGGGTGGCCTCACGATAGACGTCATGGGGCCTATCCTCAAGTCCGTGCTGACCGACGGGATTCGCTTCCCCAAGTCGATGAGATGGACAAAGGAGGCGGTCAGGTTCGCAAGGCCCGTAAGATGGTTGACCTATGTCGTGGATGGGAAGCTGGGGTGTGACAGCAAGGGAGAGCGCCTCTCATGGGCCGGGATTGAGGCAGGTGATAAGACCAGGGGACACCGGTTTCACGGCAAGGGAGAGTTCCAGGTCAAGTCCACCGCGCAATACCTGGACGGTCTCCGGAGCAACTCGGTCATCGTCGATCATGAAGAGCGCAGGCAAATTGTAAAGAAACTCATAGATGAAGCCGCGGCCTCGGCAGACGGCTCGATCGTCCAAGACGAGGAGCTCCTGGAGAGGGTGACCTTCACGGTCGAGTTCCCGTTTGCGGTACTCGGCAGCTTCTCGGAGGAGTTCCTGGACATGCCCTCAGAGGTGGTTGTCACAGCCCTCAGGGAACACCAGGACTTCTTCTCCGTATGCAACCGCGCCGGCAGGTTGATGCCGTATTTCGTGGCGGTCGCCGACACCGGCTCGGACCCCGCGGGCAAGATAAAGCAGGGCAACGAGAGGGTCCTGAAGGCCAGGCTTGATGACGCCCATTTCTTCTGGCAGCAGGATCTTAAGGACGGACTCAATGTGAT
>JAUXGG010000394.1 GCA_030622265.1 Candidatus Eiseniibacteriota bacterium | reverse complement strand
ATGTACCAGTGACTGACCACGAAGGCCCTGCCGATCCACGTCCCTCCCGCGACAACCACCCGGTCATAGACCTCTTCAGAGACCCTGGTACCGATGGCCCTTTCTCCATCGGTGCCCAGAACATTGGTCGCTATGCGCAGATCGTTCTGGGAGATCGTAACCGTGCCTATGTCCTTGCCCTTGTATGTCTCCCCCTGGTACACCATTTCCTTGACCTCATCGACGATCCGGTAGTCGCAGTTCAGGAGATTGCCGCCGTAGAGGACGCCTATCAGGGTGCCATCATAATCAAAGACCGGTGCCGCGGCCTTGACTACCATGCCGGCCGTTTCCCGGCTCTCCGGCCTGGATCTCGCCATCGGAGTGTCCACGAATTCGATGTGGGCCTTCTCTGCCAGGGCAGATCCCTCCTTCATGAGCTCCGCTCGAGATAATACCTGGGTGGCCGTCACGACCTTCCCGGCGGCCATGGCCTCGCCGACGATATCATCCTCTCTCTGACTGTCGCCCGAGACTCCCGGGTTTCGTGCCCGGAAGATGACCGCGCCGTTTGCGTCGGTGATGGTGAGGATGTCCAGGCCTTCCGACTCTCTTATTCGCTGCAATTCCTCCGCCATCGGCTCCAGGCGGCCGTCAAGAAGGCCTTCCTTAAGAAAGAACCTGATCGATGTGAGCCGTACTGCATCGGTGACCCTGTCCATTCTCCGGGCATATACCGCCCTGGCCGAGTTCAGGTCGAGGCGGACCTTGTCCTGGGCCTGCCCGATAATCTCGTCTCCGATCAGGTGCACGCCGGTCCAGACAGTGACAACACCACTGAGGGCGATCACCACCAGGAAACTCAAGACCAGTTTGGTTCTGATTGACGCCTTCATTCAGGGTTACACCTCACGCCCCGGCAGCACCTCGCGCCTCGCCGGTCGCGGCCTCCAGGATCCGGGCGACCACTTTCTTTATCTCCTCCACCGCCGGATCATCTCCGGCGACGTCAACGACGAACTTGCCCGCCGAGATAGCCTCATTCACCCTGTCGCTATAAGGAATGCTTCCAAGAAGCGGGATCCATTTCCTGCTCAGGTACCCGGCGATATCCGAGGCAATCTCCGGATTCAGGTCGCTCTTGTTCACAACGCCGACCGCCTTGATGCCAAGCCGCTCCAGTAGATCGACCATTCTGCCGAGGTCGTATATCCCGGAAATGGTCGGCTCGGCGACCAGCACCGCAAGCGCCGTGCCTATTACGGATGCTATCGCCGTCGCGCCGATGCCGGCGGGACCATCGATTATGACGTACCGGAGGCCGCCCCGGGCGGCGGTCCTCCTCGCCTCGCGCCTCAGAACTCTCACCATCTCGCTTGCGTTTTTCTGCCCCGCCGCAAGCGCCGGGTGAATGAGCGGGCCGACAGACGAATCAGACACGTACCAGGCTGCGCTCGATGAATCGGTAAGGTGAAGTGCATCAGCGGGACACACCATCGTGCATGCCGCGCATCCTTCGCAGGAGAGCAGGTCAATGGAATATAACCACCCCTCGGGCACATCCCGTTCCCTGACCGCACCGAACCTGCAGGCCTTCGCGCATTCTCCGCACCTGGTGCAGGCCCCGGCATCGAGTATGGCTATCCTGTGGCCGGCCAGGGCCCCCTCCTCGAGTACCGTGGGGTTTGCCAGCAGGTGCATATTGGGACCGTCGACATCACAGTCGGCGACGACCCTGCTCTCGGAGAGCCTTGCAAGGGATGAGGCGAGTACGGTCTTTCCCGTTCCCCCCTTGCCGCTCACTACGGCTATCTCTATCGGCCTTTCCATACCATCTTTCCGATGTCGTCGAATAGTTTCCAGAATGTGTCATCCCAGAAGGGGTCCGCCTCTGGTAGCGTGACTCCGCGGGAGCACTGATAGGCGATCTCCCTCCGGAAAGGAATGCGCATGAGGATCGGCACATCCCACACTGATGCGAAATCGTCGACCGTGGGGCTCCACGGCTGGCACTTGTTCACCACGATACCGCATGGTACGCCCACGGTCCTGGCGACCTCCAACATCAGCCCGATATCAGAGAGTCCGAAGGGTGTGGGCTCGGTAACCAGCAGACAGTAGTCGCAGCCTTTCAGACTGGCTATGACAGGCGATGAAGTTCCCGGGCCGCAATCCAGGATGGTCGGTATGTCCCCGCGCGCCATGGCCTTCACGTGGCGTATGACGGCCGAGGTCAATCCCCCACCAACATCCAGAAGGCCCCGGTAGAACACGATGTCTTCCCTCTTGCCCGTCTCCACAACACCGATGCGTCTCTTCTTCTCGGTGATCGCGCCTTCGGGGCAGGCAAGCTTGCAACACCCACAGCCCAGGCACAGGTCTTCGTACACCGCCGCTTTTCCGGACTCGACCCTTATCGCGTTGAACTCGCACGCTTCCTGGCACTTACCACAGCCGTCGCACGCGGTCCGGTCCACCTCCGGAGCATCGATGGTTATCTCGGTTGTTGCTTCGATCTCGGGTTTGATGAAGAGGGCAGCATCGGGTTCCTCGACATCACAGTCAAGAAACTGTATCTCCGAGAGTCCCTTGCCCAGGCTCACCGCGAGTGCCGTCGCCACGGTGGTCTTTCCCGCCCCACCCTTACCGCTTGCAACAGCAATCGTCAGACCGGCCATTCCCGTCCACCTTTCACTGTCCGCTACGACATCACAGACCCAGGAAGACCTTGGCGAGGGT
>JAUXGG010000217.1 GCA_030622265.1 Candidatus Eiseniibacteriota bacterium | reverse complement strand
CGCCGTCGGGGGCTCCCACTAGGGGTATGGCGAAGAAATTGGTGCGCCAGGTCCCACTCTCATTTCCGATATAAGCGTACGCCGTCCGTTCAGGAAGCTGGTCGGTGGGGAAATAGCCGGAGTCGTCCATTCCCGCCGGGGCAAACACGTACTTCTCAATGTACTCGGGAAAACTCAGGCCGCTTACCGTTTCAACAACAAGGCCCAGGAGGATATATCCGCCATCATTGTAGTCGAACTTCTCGCCCGGCCGGAATTTCATAGGCTTGTCCTGAAACAGCGGGAGGAAGTCCCTGGGCTTCCTGATCCCGTACATTGGGATATCCCGCCAGAGAGCTTCGTAGTCGGGGTTCACATCCTCCTCGAAGTAGGAAGTTATGCCCGAGGTGTGAGTCAGCAGGTGGTGAATAGTGATGCCCGGGTCATAGTTGGGAAATTCGGCATCAACGCAGGATGCAAGCGGCGTCTCGAGTTCTATCTTGCCCCGGTCGATCAGCTGGAGCACTGCCGTGCTGGTGAAGACCTTGCATCCGGAGGCGGTCTGGAACCTCGTGTCGACCCGGTTGGGTATGGATTCAGGTCTTACTGCGAGCCCATATGCGCCCTCGAAAAGGACCTGGCCGGCCTTTGAGATTTGCACCACTCCGGAGAAGGGCTCCGGCTCGCTCTGGGCTCCTATA
Organism: Candidatus Eiseniibacteriota bacterium; assembly: GCA_030622265.1. Lineage (GTDB taxonomy): Bacteria > Arandabacterota > Arandabacteria > Arandabacterales > Arandabacteraceae > JAUVJV01. The sequence continues at coordinate 3,594 of JAUXGG010000217.1, read as the reverse complement.
CACTTCTCAATCGCCCTGCCGCCGGTCCACTCAGAACCACTCTGCACAGTCTTGCTCCTTACTGTCCTTTCTCTTCCACAACGGATGGGCTTCCTCAAGCCCCGTAACGGGCCCGGATTTGGGTAGCCGCGTAACATCGTGGGTAATATGGTAACACATTTGGAGCACCCCTGGTCAGGCGAGCGACCTCCGGTTTCGAAATCCGTCCTGCGCCCGCCGGGGTTTCTGATTCTGAACCAATGACTTACGCGGAAGGCAGGCAGGATACGCAGATTTTCGGAGAACTGTTTCCTGCTGGCCCTGTTCTTGCTATTACATATGGGCAGGGGCGAGCTCTGACGAAGGTGTCAGAGAAACTTCACCTACTGGATTGGGAGGGAGAGGAGATGTTCCAGGAAACAGCCGTCGGGCCTGTGACCTCAGAAACCCGCACAGCATTTCCACAGATCTCTGCCCATCTGGCCCAAAGCGGCCTTCGGGAGTGTGTAGCAGGACCAACTGCTTCGGCTCCAGCATCCCTTGCTGTCTGTACCCGGGATCTCTCTCCTTTACCCGCCTTCGTGTTTCCTCAAGATAGGTTTGCCGTCAAGTATGCCGACAACCCATCCGGGGTGAAGTGCAGCTGGAGCCGGAATGGTGGCGCGTGTGCAGGGAGCAAACAGGTCAGTTGCTCCGGGGGGTCCGAAGAGGGCTAGGGTGCCTGTCCGACACTGGTGGCGTACACTTCCCGGTGTGCGCCACCAACTCATTTTTGTGGGATACCTTGAGGCACCGCGCTCCGCTTATGGCTTTACCCTTTCCTGCCGGTGGCCCCATGCTGCCTACCGCATTATGCTGGAACAGTTCCGCCCGATAGCTGTTAGAATACACAGCACGCTGAACCTCATTCCCTGGAAGGAGAACCATGATGCGCTGGCCCAGAGCCTTAATCATGCTGTTTACGCTGGCGACCTTTGTCCTTACTCCGCTGGTATGTAATGGCCAGGAGCCCGGGACCCCGGAAGTCGACACCACGCGAGAATTCTCTTCCGGAAACGCCGCCTTTGCCATAGACCTTTACCAGGCGCTCAAGCACCGGCAGGGCAACCTCTTCATCTCGCCCTATAGCATCTCATCCGCGCTTGCATTGACCTACGGAGGGGCACGGGGCAACACGGCGACCCAGATAGCGGAAGCGCTTCATTTCACACTTGAGAACCGGTATCTCGGGGAGGCTTTCGGTTCGCTTAACGAGGATCTTAACGGGCGTGGCGCATCCGGGGACATCGAGCTGAGCGTGGCGAATGCGCTATGGGGTCAGAAGGATGAGGAGTTCCTGGATGACTTTGTCTCTTTGGGGAAAAAGTACTACGGGGCGGAACTTAGGTCCGTGGATTTTGCCGGCAATCCCGTGAGTGCGCTCGAAGAGATAAATGCCTGGGCCTCGGATGAGACCAATGGGAAGGTCAAGAACCTCATGGAGCCCGGAATGCTCGATGAGGCAACGGTGCTGGTGCTCTCAAACGCCATCTACTTCAACGGAGGCTGGGCCAGCAGGTTTGACGGTGAGAAGACCTGGGAAGAACCGTTCTGGGTGGTTCCGGACTCATCGGTGATGGCTGACATGATGCATCAGACCGGGCAGTTCAGATACACCGAGACCAGCGCCCTGCAGATTCTCGACCTCCCGTATGTGGGAGGCGATCTTTCAATGATCGTGCTCCTTCCCAAGGAGCGGATTGGCCTGGCAGGTGTTGAGCGCTTCCTGACGCTCAAATCACTGAGGATATGGCTGCGCCAGCTTCGCCAGGAAGACCTGATCGTAAGCCTGCCCAGGTTCAAAGTAGCCTCAGACCTGTTATTGAACGATACCCTCAAGGGCTTGGGTATGACGGATGCCTTTGACGTGGGACTGGCAGATTTCTCGGGGATGATAGGCAGAAAGGGCCTCTTCATAGATGCGGTGATTCACAAGGCACTCCTCGAGGTGGCTGAGGAGGGAACCGAGGCCGCCGCCGGCACTGCCGTGGTCATGAAAAAGGGCTCACCTCCAAAGCAGTTCCGGGCGGTTCACCCGTTTCTTTTCATGATCCGGGACAACAAGTCAGGGACCATACTCTTCATCGGCAGGCTTGCCGACCCCACCGGATAATACCATTCCCCGAACCGTGGTAGACCTCACTCTGTGAGAACTTGCCGCTACTGGGCCGAACAGCCTCCTATATGGAGCACGCGGCGGGTAAGAGTCAGGTCGTCGGCCCGGAGCCGGCAGAAATACACCCCGGACGGAAGCGCCTCTCCGTCGTAGTGAAGGCGGTGCGGCCCTTCGGGCAAAGATCGGCCGCGGAGGATAGCCGTGACCAGTTTGCCCTCCACATTGTAGATCTCCAGATCGACGACAGCCTGGCGGGCCAGATGGAAGGCAAAAGTGGTCTCGCCGCTGAACGGATTCGGATAGTTGCGCAGAATGGCAAGGGGTGGGGCACCGTCATCGCCACCAGCGATACCGGAGAGGCTACCCACCAGGACTGTAACAGGAACCTCGACAAGTCCCTCATCGCTATCGTCGCTTGAGATCTGGACCAGTGTCGAATCCAGGCGGTCAACCTGTCCAGAGTGATAGCTGACCCTCACGTAGTCATAGGTATCAGGTGGGAGGATCATTCCGGAGCTGCTGAGCGCAAAATCAGGGTCAGTCGAGACGATTGATGAGACATTCAACGTATCGGTACCGGTGTTTATCACCGCGATATAGTGGTAGGCCGTGGTGTCGTAGTCAATGGTACCGAGATCAACCCCGAGGGGGCTCACGGCAATCTCCGGCTCCAATACCCGGACGGCAGTGCCGAAGAAGCTCGATATCCGGTCCGCGAACGCCGGGTGATCGATGAAAGGATTCCGGTTGTTCTGCAGGGCGTAGACATCTTGGTTCCTCTGCTGCCCCGCGGAATCCACCGGGTCCGAGACGTGCCAATTCCGGAAGTGGGCCTCCATCTTGGCGGGATTGGTATAGCCGACATAGCTCCCATCATAGCGAATGATGAAATAGAAATGCCCGCGAGCGATGTTGCCCTTGTGTACATCCCGGGGTTCAAATACGGTCTGGCCGGTTGAGTCCGTGCCCATCTTCGACCCGCCCTGGCTCCAGGAAGATGAAACCACCACTCCAAAGTCCAGGCTGCCGCGCTTGGTATTGGCGGTCATGTCCGAGGGGCTGATCTGAAAAAGATCCGACCTCATGGGCTCATTCTCGCTGAAGAAGCTCTGCGGCCAGGTGTGCTCGCAATTGAAGCTATTGGCAGTCGCACCGGCCCGGGTGTTGAAGCAGCCGATTCTTCCCGTGTAGATACACTCGACACAGCCCGTCGTCGGGCACTCCAAGCAGGTATCATCATTATCGATGCTGCCATACATGTGATCACGGGCGGTGGTATAACCGAGGGAGGTATGACCGTCGATCAAGTTGGTCAGGACGGTCTTGAGTTCCTCTGCCCACTTGTTCTGGGTGCCGTCATAGTACGTGCCGGGGTGGTCGGCGTGAGCCGACACTTCCACGATCAAGGACCGCACGCCGTCATCCAGCTCCAGGCGGAGAAAGTCCGTGTAGTCGACATT
>JAUXGG010000325.1 GCA_030622265.1 Candidatus Eiseniibacteriota bacterium | reverse complement strand
GGAAATCATGCCAGAACCAGAACGAGAAGGTGTTCTCCTCACCCGCCAGGAAGACCGGAGTACGCATCCGGCCGCCGGCATTGCCGGGGTATTCGTGCGTGACATCATCGCCGAAGTACCAGCTGGTGGAATCCGAATGAGACCTGTATGTCGTAAGGTGCCATAATCCGTCATAGATCCAGGTCCCCTCACCCGACTCGCAGTCGTCGGCAAACGCCAGGGCGCCCACGCCGAAATAGACTGTGTCGATGAAGGTCTGGCCGTCGGATGCGTCTATTGTGGCCTGAAGCATGCCTATGTGGGTCAGGGGACAACCCGACATCACGGTCACATTATGCAAGCTGTAGCCTGCCGAGGAAGCGTCTATCTGGCCGGTAGCGGTGACCGAGTCGGCGACCGTGAAATAGGGGTCCAGGCTGGTGACACTGACATCGGCTCCCCCGTATGTGAGGCCGTCGTTATAGACCTCGAGCGTAAGGAGAACCTCCTCGTCCGGCTCCACCACCCAGTCGCCGTCACCCCCCGCCTGATCGTTGATCCCGTATGAGGAGACCGACAACACGGGTGCGGCAACCACGACCGGAACCGTGCTTACCCACTGGTTGGATGTGGAATCGGTGAGCGTAAGCTCAAGCATAACCGTCTCACCGTTCTCATACATTGCGTGGAAACCAGCTGAGAAACTGCCGGTTCCCGAGACGTTGACACCGGGGTCGAGCACGCCGTAGTAGACCGAGCTGTCAACTATGGTGCACATGCCGTCCGTGGATCTCAAGATGCCCCACACACCGGAGTCGGGATCGCTTCCGAAGTTCTCGACCGAGATCGCCAGGTCCACAGTCTCCCCCGGATTCACCATCCCGTCGCCGGCATCCGCCACGGTCAGGTCGGTCCAGTCGAGCAGCACGCCCTCCGTTATGACTTCGATCATCCCCTCATAGGGCTGGTGATTGCCGGCCGTAACGGTGAGTAAGAGTGAGTCGGGGCTCCCGGTCGAGATGCTGAAAGAAATGGTACCCGAAATGTCGGTTCTGCCTCTCACGTAAAGGTCATCCCCGTTCATGAGACATACCAGGGCATTCTCCAAGGCTCCGGCCGCATCCTCCACAATCACTCTTGCCAGGTCCCCTGTCGCCATCACGCCGGCCGGCGCGGTAACCGAGAGCGCATGAGGATCATCCGTCCAGAGGGGCATCTCCGGACAACCCAGGAGATTCAGCTGGAACTCATTCCATCTGTAAACATTTGCGTCCCCGGCGAAACTCACAAACACGGCCTTGCTCTCCGCGAGAGCCTGCCCGGAAGGCCGGACCTCTTCGGCAAAGACCGACCGTGTCCATTCATACTGGAAAACATCGGAGTAGCCGAAACCCGGGTTCCCGGGAGATCCCCAGCCATAGCGGCAGTTGCCTACGAAGGCAATGCAGCCGCCGTTGGGATTGTTCATGAAGCGCTCGGCGATACAGTCCCGGTCGATAGCCGCGGGCCAGCACCCGATTGAGTTGAGGATGAAGGTACGCGGACCGTTTGAGACGGTATCGGCGTCCGTAATGTAGATGTAGCCGTCCCCCGCTCCCATCACGACTTCATTGCAGTGGCCGTCGTGAATCACGAAGTTCTGTCCGGCGGACATGGCGGCCATCACGCTTTCCACGGATTCGTTCCCCAGGGACTCATAGAGCTTCAAGATGGGATCAAAACGTGGCGGGATGAAATCCTCGTCCATCCGGTCAAGCCCGATTCTCGAATCGGTGTAGGGATTTGTCCAGAGAATCTCACCCGCCATGAGCATCTTCAAGGCGTAGGCCGCCGGGGGGTTCTTCTCATAGGTGATGACCTTGTCCACGAACACCACCGCCTCGGCAACATTCTCGGCAGGCGCTCTTCCCACGATGAGCTCGGGATACATGTCCACATTGTCGTCGACCTCACCGAACGGTGCCACGCCATTGTCATTCCAGGTCCCATCCAGATCCCCGAAGTAAAGATCGGCCCTTATGCGGTTCCCGGTCGGCCCCATCTCCGCATCCATTGCGAAGACCTGACGGCTCGGCACGAGGCCGGTATCGCCCCCGAGGAGCACCCACACAGTGCCCCAACTCTGGTACGCGTCCTTCAAGAAGTTGCGAACCGCATCCTGGGTGCTCTCACCCGCGTAATTGGCCTCTATCCACTCCTGCGTGACACATGTGGCCGTAACACCCTTCTGGTTCTTCCAGTCCACCAGGGACTGGAAAGTGGAGGCAAGCGAGTCGACCGTGACGATCACGTATTCGTAGTCGGCTTCCTCGAGCATGCCCGCGCCAAGGAGATGACGGGAGCCGCCACGAACCGAGTACTCGGAGACCCTCGCGGGATTGGCCACAAGGCCCTCCACCATCCGGACGAACCGGTCACGGTGGGGGCCGCCGCGCCTCAACGAGCGCGTTGCGCCGATCGGCACGAGCATTACCCTGATCTCGATGATCTCAAAAAAGTGCAGACTGCCCGAGGCGGGGTTCCAGCGAAACGGTGAGACGTGAAAAGTCAGGATCCTGCTATCACCCATGAAGCCTTCATGCACGCCACCCATAATATCCGCGGGAAAGTCTCCATCACTTGAGTAGATGTCCGCAAGGCCGGGGGTCCAGGCCGCGGCACCGCCGCTCAAGATGGCCGGAGGCTGCGTGGGAACGATATTGAACCGGCCCTCGAGCACGGTCCCGGGCCCCGGGGTGGCAACGATGCTCGCAAGGCGCATTCCGGCCGGAATCGCGACATGACAGGGAACCCTCGGAAGCGCCGGGATCCCGCCCTCAGGAAGCACGGCCGCACCCGGACTCTCCACATAATCATATCCGCCTTCGCTCCTGAAGCTGAAGCCGGCAAGGTCCGTATCGATCTCGATTAGGAGCTCATCGGGTGCTATCACCTCGACGGATGCTGCAAGGCAGAGCCCTCCCCAGAGCAATAGACCCAGTGTCAACATCATACCGAACGCGAATCCTGTTATAGTTCCCTTCATGTTTGATCGTCCTTTCCCTCAGGGGCCGTCAGGCCAGCCGTAACCAGCCCATGTAAGTATGCCTATCCCTTCTATTTTACCAAAAAAGCAGGCTACTAACAAGGTATAGAGCACCGCGGGCGGTATAACGTAATGTGGGCGGAATTAGAGGAGAGGTGGCCTCCACCGGCCGGCAAGGCGGCCGGCAAGACGGCCGGGCAGAGCTTCGCCATCACACTTGACCGGCTTCTCCCCTTCGCGTTAGGATATAGGCATGGTAAGAAAACTAGCTGTTCT
>JAUXGG010000085.1 GCA_030622265.1 Candidatus Eiseniibacteriota bacterium | reverse complement strand
GATTTCATGATGGAGTTCATCCGCAAGGCCATGAAAACCCGTAACCCCGTTAAGACCGGACTCATCACGCTTACCAGCAAGGTGACCGGGAACCCCGTAATCTTTGATGCTAGCTACATTCCGCTCCTGGGCCCCGACGGCTCCCTGGAGGGGATCGCCCATATAGCCAGGTACCGTACCGAGGTCGTGGAGCTCGAACAGAAGGTTATGGAGCAGACCCAGAATCTTCAGCGGATGGTGAATGAACAGACGGCCGAGCTCACCGAGTCCAATGTGCTGCTCGAGAACACGGTCGAGCGTCTGGCCTCGCTGGCCCGTTCGGGCATGGTCCTGAGCTCGCTAAAGGACGCAGAGTCGGTGATCGCCTCTTTCCTCAAGGAGGTCCGGGAGGTGCTCGGCGCCGATTTCGCGAGCGTGGCCCTGATCTCGGTCATCGATGATATGTCCAAGACCACCTACTATTCGAGCGGTACGGCTCCCCCCTCGGGTGTGATTCCCGCGGACGTGGTGGAACGCGGCCTGGCGAGGCTGGCCGTGGGAAATGGCTCGACGGCAGGCACAGAAGCCGAAAACCCCAATGTGCTCATGGAGGAATTCACTTTCTCGGGTTTCAAGGGACTGATGCTGGTCTGGCGGGAGGAAGGCGAATTCACGGCGCTGGACAGGAATCTCACCAAGCTGCTGCTGACCCAGCTCAGCTTCTCGCTTCCAATCACCCGGTATGTGACCGATCTCAGGCTCGAACGCGACCGGTCCCAGACGCTCCGCCGGATAGCGTTCCGCACCGCGGGAGCGACCTCGGTGGGCTCTGCGGTGAGGATCGTAGCGGAGGAACTGGCCAAGGTCCTCCACGCCGACCGCTTTTTCTGGCTGGTATCCGGCAACCAGTCCGATCTCTGGTTGAGCGAGGTATACAGGGGCTCAGGCCTGCCTGTGAGGCAGACCAGGCACCTCAAGGCCGAGCAGTCGGAATGCCTGGAGCCCCTCCTCGATGCTTGCAACGAGTCCCACAGGCTCTTCTGCGAGCGCTTCCCGTGCCTGAGTAGAGATGAGTTCACCGGTCACCGGCCCATAGGTGGTGAGGCGCCCTGTCCTTTCTTGAGCAGGGAAGGGGGACCGGAGCTTGCGCGATGCTTGAGGTCGATTGTTAAGCAGGCGGGCATACTGGGCCGCGAGGGAGGTGTCCTGGCCGTCGCCCCGGTTACCGTGTCACCCACTTCCTGGGGCATGCTTTGCGCCTACAGTGATGTGGGCGGAGCCTTCACCCAGGATGACACGTGCTTCATGTGTTTGGCGGCATCCACCATGGGTCATATGTGGCAGGCCGCGGACGCCGCGGGCAGTGTGCGAAGGCTTGAGGCCGAGGGCGAGACGGTGAGCGAGCTGGCCCACGATCTTAAGTATCCTCTCATGAGAATGAGCGATTCGCTTAAGAAACTCGCCTCGGGCAGGGGGGAGGCGCAAGACAGTGAAGCCGCTCTCGAAGCCCTCAACACCGAGGTTGAGAGGCTTGATATACTCGCCCGGGAGCTCATAGACACCTCGAACCGCAAGAAACAGAACCCCGAAGTCATCGATATCGTAGACGTTCTTGAGTATTGCTTATCGCTCACGGGGGGTGACGTATCAGATAAGTCCATAGAGGTGCGAAAGCACATGGATGCCACGCCTCCACCCATATTCGCCAACCCCCAAGATGTCAAGAGCATCCTGATCAATGTCCTGGCCAATGCCTTCGATGCGGCCGGGAATGGTGGATGGGTGGACATCAATGTCGAGGCCAACGGTAACCGCACCGGGACCGAGTCGGTGGTGCTGGCGATCCAGGATTCGGGTCCGGGGGTGGCCAGGACCGAGCTCGGCCGGATCTTCGATCCTTTCTACAGCACGAAGGAGATGGGCAGTGGCGTGGGATTGTTTTCATCCAAGAAGAGGGCCAGGGCCAATGGTGGCGACCTGGTCTGTGAGATAGGACCCGACGGGAAGTCGAGATTCGTGGTCTGGTTCCCCGTGGCCTCCGGCTAGGCCGGGGCCGGGCAATTGAAGTGGGAAGTGTAGAGTATGAGCAGGAAGATCCTGATAGTTGACGACAGACCGGAATGGGTCCACACCAGCGGCGAGCTCTTCCGTGAGAACGGCTACGAGGTCGAGACCCTTCGCTATCCCCTCAAGGCGCTCGAGACCTTCATCAGGGTCAAACCGGACGCGGTGCTGCTGGATTTCCGCATGCCGGGTAAGGACGGCTTCGAGGTCCTCAAGGAGATAAGAAAGCGGGACAAGCGGGTGTGCGTGGTAATGCTCTCAGCCTACGGGGATGCCGAAACGGTGGTTAAGGCCATGAAGCTGGGGGCTGACTACTTCGTGGACAAGTCCTCGGATCCCAAGAAGGCCCTCATCGTTGTCGAGAAGGAGCTCAAGCATAAGGCCATGGAGATGGAGCTGGCCACGCTCAGGTTTGAAACAGACCCTTCCAAGTATACCCTCGATGACATGATCGGTGAGTCCGATGAGATCAAGCGGGTCAAGCGGCTCATCCAGGAAGCTGCCGAAGATGATGACACGGTGCTCTTTACCGGCGAGACCGGCGTGGGAAAGGACCTGGCGGCCAGCGCTCTTCATAATGCGTCGGCCAGGCGCAACGGGCCCTTCCGTAATGTGCGATGCCCGTCGATTCCCTCCAATCTGTTCGAATCTTCCATTTTCGGGCATGAGAAGGGGGCCTTCACCGGTGCCGACGCCCTCAAGAAGGGGATTCTCGAGAACGCCGCCGGCGGGACGGTCTTCCTCAACGAATTCGTCAAGATCCCCACCTATGTGCAGGCCACCTTGCTTGGGGTGCTCGATGGCGGTGACTTCAACCGTGTTGGTAGCGCGAGCACGGTGATAAGGAGCGACGTCCGGTTCATGGCTGCCACCAATAAGAGCATAAAGGTCGTACTCGGGACAGAGTTGATCGAGGATCTTTTCCACAGGCTGAACCATCACCGGATTCATATCCCTCGTCTCCGCGAACGGACCAAGGACATAATGCCGTTGGCCGAGCATTTCATCCGGGTTGAGGCCCAGAAGAGGAGCAGGCCCGTGGTGGAAATCTCGGATAAGTCCTGGGACATTCTTATGGAGTACCACTGGCCCGGTAATGTCAGGCAGCTCAGGCAGCTGATGGCCTCAGTCATCCAGGCAGGCAGTGATGATCCTATCCGGGGATACGCCTTCATGGAGGATCCTGACGATCTATACTCGAGAGGCATCAAGCCGGGAAAGCTCAAGGATGTGCTCAAGCAGGAGCAGGAGGATATAGAGAAGCGCAGGATAGCCCAGGCTTTGAGCAGGTTCGATGGCAACCGCAAGAAGGCCGCCGCCTACCTGGGTATGAGCTACCGGGCGCTGATGTATAAGATGAAGGAATACGATCTCAGGGAGATATACTAGGTGTGCAAAAGATTTCACACTTGTGCAAGAGTTTGCAGGAATTTGGTGATAATTCACCCGGATTCAGGTCTGGCCGCTGGGACGCTCCGGCTCTTTCCGGGTTTATCTTCGGTGTGAGGTAGGGACAATATCCCTGCTAATGTATTGAGTTATTAGATGGATAGGATGATTAGTGTTCATGTATGAAGCACGGTTCGAGATCATGTTGCAGGGTAGCGGTGGCAGAGCACCGTTTTGGCACGTAAAGTGCAGTATATCAAGTTCGACGAATCCTCACAGACATTATGCGTGGTCTTAGGGGTGCCGTCACGCTCCAGTCCAAAAGGGGCACGCCCGTGCCCCTCTCGGACTACTCCCGGCATGGGGGAGAGAAGAATATTCGGAATAACTGGGACGGTTGTTCACGATAGCTGGGACGGTTGTTCACGTGTGACCCGGGGGACCGTCACGCTTCTATCCGGGGGCTCGAAAGAGCCTCAGCTTCATGGGAAGAGCTGCAGGGGTCAGGTCTGAACGGCTTGACCCCCTTCCCGTCTCGGGTTTATCCCATTCCGGGTTCATCCCCGTTTCGGGTTCCTCCCCGTTTCGGGTTGACAATGGCGAGCGTATCTTTATAATCCTCTCTTGGAACTTTTTGGGGCTGGTCGGGTGTACCTTGAAAGGTTTCTCACTGTATACAACTGTATACAATGGTGGCTTGTTGGTTCAGGTGGTTTGTTGAATCAAGGACGAGGTTGAGTCACTCAAGATGATTTCGGTAAGAGGCCTCAGTAAGACCTTCGGGAGCACCGTCGCCGTCAACAACATCTCTTTCGATGTTAACAACGGCGAGGTCCTGGGCTTCCTGGGACCCAACGGCGCCGGCAAGACCACCACCATGCGCATCCTCACATGCTATCTTTCGCCGGATAATGGTACAGCCACGGTTGCGGGATTCGATGTTTTCGAGAACTCGCTCGAGGTGAGGAAGCGCGTCGGCTACCTGCCTGAGAGCGCGCCGCTTTATCTGGACATGGACGTGGTTTCCTACCTTCGTTTCGTCGCCGACATAAGGGGCATTCCCCGGAATCTTACCGGGGAGCGCATAAGGCGAATGGTCGATACCTGTGGGCTATCGAGCGTGGTGGGCCGGAACATAGGAGAGCTTTCCAAGGGTTACAAGCAGCGTGTGGGGCTCGCCCAGACCCTGATCCACGATCCGGAGATCCTCATCCTCGATGAGCCGACCACCGGGCTCGATCCCTCGCAGATTATCGAGATCCGGGAACTCATCAAGGAGATCGGCCGGGAGCGCACGGTTATCTTAAGCACCCACATTCTGCCCGAGGTTGAGGCCACATGCTCGCGGGTTCTCATTATCAATGAAGGCGTGATTGTTGCAAGCGGCACACCGGAAGAGCTTCACGCGGCCGTAGGCGGCGAGGACTTGATTCATGTCTCGATAAAGACCGGAGGCGGCCCGGCTGAAGGCGGAGGCGCCCAAGGTGGAGGTGCTGAGGGTGGTGGCGCTCAAGGTGGAGGCGCTGAAGGTGGAGGCGCTGAGGGTGGAGGTGCTGAGGGTGGTGGCGCTCAAGGCAGCGGCGTGGAGGATGCACTTTCTTCTCTTGCCGGCGTTACCTCTGTCGAAAGAAAGGCCGAGGCATCAGGCGGATACTCAAAGTACATCGTCAAGGCAAGCAATGGAGCCGATCTCGCGGAAGCCATGTTCCGTGTGGCCGTCGATCGCGGCTGGACCTTGAATGAACTCAAGCGAGAGACCCTGAGCCTTGAGGATATCTTCCTTAAGCTCACGACCAGGGAAGCATAGCAATGAGAAATACCGTACCCACTATGAAGCGGGAGTTCTCGAGCTACTTCAATGCTCCCATAGCCTTTGTCTATCTTACGGTCTTTCTCGGGCTCTCGAGCTGGCTCTACCTTAAGGGTTTCTTCCTGGTGAATGAGGCGTCAATGCGTTCCTTCTTCAACCTGATTCCCTGGATCTTCCTCTTCTTTGTTCCGGCCATTACCATGAGGCTCTGGGCCGAGGAGAAGAAGGTGGGAACGATGGAGTTGTTGATGACCCTGCCGGTCACCGATACCGAGGCCGTGCTGGGCAAGTTCCTGGCCAGCTTTGTCTTCCTGGTTGTGAGCCTGGCGCTCACATTCCTGTTGCCCTTGATGGTCAGCATCCTGGGAGATCCCGATCCGGGACAGATCGTGGGCGGGTACCTGGGATGCGTCCTCATCGGGGCGGCATACCTTTCGATAGGGCTTTTCATATCCAGCCTCACCGAAAACCAGATCGTGGCCTTCATAGTATCGGTGGTGGCGATCTTCATGCTCTACATTCTGGGCGCGGACTTCGTGCTCTTCGGTATTCCCGACTGGCTGGTGCCGGTCTTCAGTTTCGCAGGTCTCGGCGGTCACTTCGACAGCATAAGCAGGGGAGTCATCGATTCGAGAGACCTGATCTACTACTTCTCGGTTATCGGCCTCTTTTTGTATCTCAATGTGAAAGCCATCGAGGCGAGGAGGTAGGCGGCGCGATGAGGCAAAGGAGAAGGCGAAGCAATGCTCTCGCAGAGATCCTGATCGTTGTCGCCATCATCGCCCTGGTGAACCTGCTTTCGCTTCGCTTCTTCACGCGGGCGGACTTAAGCGAGGGGAAACTCTTCAGCGTCTCGGAATCCACCAGGCAGGTGGTTCGTGACCTGGACGATATCGTAAACATCAAGGTCTACTTCTCCAGGGAGCTTCCGCCTTATCTCACCACCCATATCCGCGAGATCAAGGATCTCTTGAGCGAATACAGGGCCTACGGCGGCCGGAACGTGATCGTGGACTGGGAAGATCCCGCCGACGATCCGGAAACTGCCCAGAGGGTCCAGGGCATGGGGATACCCCGGGTGCAGCTTAATATCGTGGCCAAGGACAAGGCCGAGGTGATGACGGCATATCTCGGGATTGCGGTGCTCTTCGAGGACCGCAGCGAGGTGATACCGGTGGTCCAGAGCCCCTCGAACTTAGAGTATGAGCTCACCTCTGCCATCTTGAAGGTTTCCAACAGGGAGCAGAAAACGATCGGCTTCCTCGCGGGCCACGGCGAGCCCGACATAGACAAAGGCCTTGAGACCGTAAGACAGGCTCTCGAGAAACAGTATGCGGTAAGACCGGTCGAGATCGTGCCGGGCGCCCTGCTTCAGGCGGATGTGAACACTCTGGTGATCGTGGGCTCGAAGGGCATCGGTGACTGGGACAGGTTCGCGATCGATCAGTTCCTGATGAGAGGCGGGCGGGTGTTCTTCCTCATTAACCGCCTGGAAATTGCGGAAGGATCGCTCGCGGCCGCTCCCGCCGAGACGGGGCTCGAGGCGCTTCTCGCCCATTATGGTGCGATGATCAACCCCGACATGGTGGTGGACGTCAGCTGTGGCACTGCCACCTTCTCGACTGGATACTTAAGTTACACACTTCCCTACCCGCTCTGGCCCAAGGTGGTAAAGACCGGCTTCGACAAGGACTCACCCGTAACCAACCAGCTCGAGCGGGCGGTCTTCCCCTGGACAAGCAGCATCG
>JAUXGG010000082.1 GCA_030622265.1 Candidatus Eiseniibacteriota bacterium | reverse complement strand
TGGGTCTTGAGATCCTTCAATGTCGTGCCCTGGCGCTCGAGCTCCATCTCGAAGGCGGCCTCCGACCCGCTCGCCCTCACCATGTCGTTGACCCAGTCATCCAGCGCATCCTCGACCTCGGTCCGTGTCACCTCAAGCCCGAGTTTCTTGGCCTTGGCGATCACGATGTGGCGCTCGATCACACTCTCAAGCAGCCCTTCCCTGAGCGCGGCAACCTCCTCGGAATCCGACGGCATGGGCTCGCCACGCATCCTCGCCACGTAAAGAATCTCCGCCATGGCGTCATCGACATCGCTCAGGAATATCGGCTCCTCCTCGACGATGGCAACGATCTGGTCCACGAGCTCCCTAGCCCCGGCCTGTCCCGTCAGGACCGCCATAAGCACCATGCAGACCAGCATGATCTCCGCAAGTACGCTTCTCACCGGAACGCTTCCTTGTAGATCTCTCAACCCTACTGCCCCCTCAGCTCCCGGAAATTCATGGATTCCAGCCCGGCGGGATATATCTCGACATCGTACTCTTCCATCTTTGCCACAAGCCACTCTCCGAACGCTTTGTCCTGTTCAAACACAAGCGCGCTATTGCTCAGCTCGTCCCGGACCTCTTCGAAGGTCATTTGCCTGGACTCCTTCCTCTCAAGCAGCTTGAAGATACCATAATTCCCCGGGAAGAGTCCCATCGGCATGGGTGCGGGTTCAGAGTAGCTCCCCACGGCCAGGCCGTTGATTAAGATTTCTATGTCCGGGAACGTCTCGAGACTCCGCTGGAGAAGGTGTCCTCTGAGGGCCCCGCCGTTTTCACCGGTATTCCTGTCGAAGGACCGTTCCCTGGCAAGGTCCGCGAAGCTCCCGCCGGCGTCCAGCAGCCGGTGGACTTCGGCCGCCTCCTCCTCGGTCTCAAACGTGATCATGGCCAGGAGCACCGAGGTCTCGCTCATCAGCTCTGATTTCCGCTCTTCGTAGAAGATCCTGAGATCTTCCTCGCTCATTTCGATATTGCGTACCAGTTCCTCATGGAGGGCGGTGATCATGGCTTCTTCCCTTACTCTGTTCGCAAGGGCCAGGACTTCGGGCCTCTGGGTATAGCCTTCATTCTGGATCTCGACCATCCAGAGCTCTCCGGTAATGAAATCCCCGATCACCGACTTTATGGTTTCACTGTCGGTGCCATAACCCGGTCTCATCGACGGGGCTTGCATCTTGATCTTATCCGTGTAAGTCCTGATTCGCCACTCGCCGCCCTCATACTGCACCAGGTTCCTGGCGAGTTCCTCATCCGAGAACTCGGGGATGAGCCCGGTGCGGACATCCTCCGAGCTATAGAGTTCCCTGGTTCTCTTGGCTATCGTCTCCAGGGCGTCAGGGAGGAAGGTCAGGCCGTACTTGGCCTTGATCTCTGCGGCCATTTCCCTCTGCCGCGCGGTTTCGCGGCGCGTTCTTATCATGGCCTCCAGCCCCGGGCGAGCGCCCTCGAGGTCCGGGACTTGTTGCTCTGCCTTCTCCACCAACTTGATGATTACATAGTAGCTGTCATAAACGATGGGGTCGGTCACCCCACCCGGGGACAAGGCGTTCACCGTCTCCTCCACCGACTGCGGGAGTGTGCCGAGGGGCCTGGCGCCTATGTCGCCGGCCCGCTCCCTCGAAGGATCCATTGAGTAAATCTCCGCCAGTTTGCCGAAATCCTCCCCGGCCGCAATTCTCCTCGAGACTTCATCGGCTTGGGCCTGTGACCGCAGGAATATCCAGAGCAGGTGGTAGGAGTACCTCTGCTTCTCATAGAGATCCTGGATATCCGCCTCGGTTACCTCAACCGCCGATTTCACCTGCTCCTGGTAGAAAACCTCCCAGGCTTTTCGCTGGATCGCATTGTTGGTGGCCTGCGTTACTTCCGGGAGCTTGTCTATGCCTATCTTCCGGGCTTCCGTCGCTAGAATCTCCTTGCTCACGATGTCCCGGACAAATTGCTCTTGCTCATCGAAGGTCGGCAGCTCCGGCCTGGCCTCCCGGCTGATGGCCAGGTAGTGTTCCTTGACCATGGCTACGGTCATGATCTCGCCGCCCACCCTGGCAACGGCTTTATCCTCCGATGTGCCGCATGTAAGCGAGAACGCGGCCAGTGCCGCCAAACACAAGATCATAATGAACTTTTTCATGGTTCCCTCTCCTTTCTTCCGAGCCAAAGTATCACACGGCCGCGAGGGCCAGCAACACCTTTCTAACCACTTCAAGCCTCTCGCGTTCCCCGTCCGGGACGCTTGTTACCTTTATGCATGGCCTTTCCAGCGCCTTGAGCTCGATGCCGATGCCGGCCCTGACGATCTCTTCCATCAGTTTCATCGGCAGTTTTCTGTCCTTGCCGGCCTCGAGCAGGATGGTCGATCTCTTGACCACGATTCTTTCGATGCCGGTGCGGGCCGCAAGAATTCTTATCTTCTGGAATTCCAAGAGGTTCGCGACCTCCGCCGGATAACGACCATAGCGGTCCTCGAGCTCTGCCTTAAGCTCATCGATGCCCTCGAGGGCCTGGATCTCGATGAGCCGCTTATAAAAGACCACCCGCTGCTTCTCATCACCAACATAGCTCTCCGGGATATAGGCGGGCAGGTCGGTTTCCACCTTGGTCGTGAGCCTCGCCACCACGGGCTCTCCCTTGATTTCCTTGGCGGCTTCCTCGAGCAGCCGGCAATAGAGATCGAAGCCCACTTCGGCTATGAAGCCGCTCTGCTGGGGCCCGAGAATGTTCCCGGCGCCCCTGATCTCGAGATCACGCATGGCTATCTTAAAGCCCGACCCCAGGTCGGTGAACTCCGTCAGGGTTTTGAGGCGCTTGCGCTGCTCATCGGTGAGGCGAAGCCTGCGGGGTATCAGGAGATATGCATAGGCCCTGTGCCTCGACCTTCCAACCCGGCCCCTGAGCTGATAGAGCTGCGCCAGGCCCAGGGTGTCCGCGCGGTTCACGATTATGGTATTGACATTGGGAATATCCAGTCCCGACTCGACTATCATGGTAGAGACCAGGATGTCCGATTCGCGGTTGACGAAGTCAAGCATGACGCGTTCGAGCTCTTTCTCTTTCATCTGCCCGTGAGCGACCGCTATTCGCGCCTCGGGCAAAAGCTCGGAGACATGGGCCGCAACCGTGGCGATGGTCTCAACCCTGTTGTGGACGAAGAAGACCTGGCCGCCGCGGTCGAGCTCGCGAAGCACTGCGCTCACGATCACTTCCTCATCGAACTGCACCACCTCGGTGTCCACCGGCAGGCGGTCCTTGGGAGGGGTGTCTATGATCGACATGTCCCTTGCTCCCAAAAGTGCCATGTGAAGGGTTCGCGGAATCGGCGTGGCCGTGAGAGTAAGCACATCCAGGGTCGCCCTCATCTTCTTGAAGGTTTCCTTGTGCGCCACCCCGAACCTCTGCTCCTCGTCGATGATGATCAGGCCCACGTCCTTGAACTCCACGTCTTTCTGGATGAGCCGGTGGGTGCCGATCACGATATCGATCTTGCCGTCGGAGAGGTCGCTGACAATCCTCTTCTGTTCGGTCCGGCTCCTGAACCTGCTCAGCATCTCAACGGTGAGCGGATACTCGGCCAGGCGTTCGGTGAATGTGTAGTAATGCTGCTGGGCCAGGACGGTCGTGGGCACCAGTATGGCCACCTGCTTACCGTCCATCACGGCCTTGAAGGCGGCTCTTATCGCGACCTCCGTCTTGCCGTACCCGACATCACCGCATATCAGGCGATCCATGGGGCGCGAGCTCTCCATGTCACGCTTGATGTCTGAGGTCGCGCGGGCCTGGTCCGGGGTGTCCTCATAGATGAAGGACGCCTCGAGCTCTTTCTGCCACCTGGTATCGGCCGGAAAGGCATGGCCCGGCCGGGCTTTCCGCATGGCGTAGATCCTGATCAGCTCCTCGGCCATCTCCCTGATGGCCTTCTTGGTTCTGGCCTTGATCCGCTCCCAGGCGGCACCGCCCAACCTGCTCAAGGCCGGCGGTTCGCCATCCTTGCCAATGTATTTCTGCAAAAGGTCAAGCTGCACGATGGGGACATATAGCTTGTCGCCGCCCTGGTAGCTGACCAGCAGGCACTCGGTTTCCCTGCCCTCGACGGCCAGCCTTCGCGTCCCCCCATACTTACCGATGCCGTGGTTGACGTGAACGACATAGTCCCCCGCATTCAATGCCCTGTAGCTCTCGATCGGACCTTCGCCGCGGAAACGCGGATAGCGCGGCTTACGGCGATAGCGCCCGAATATCTCGTGATCGGTCAGGACCTTGAGCCTGGCCTCAGGAAACACGAAACCCTTCTTGAGGCCTCCCACGCCGATGGCCACCGTGCCGCGCTCTGCGGTACCACCGCTCGCCGCGCGACCACTCTCCCCGGGGCCACCCTCTGCGTGGTCGCCCTCCTCTGCCGCGACTACTTCCTCAAGCCGCTCGGCCTGGCCGATATTGTCACAGAGGATGTAGACCTCGTAATTTTCCTCGAGGGCTTCATCGATTACCGAATTCAAGACCTTGAGGCTGCCGCCGAAGGATTCGGGGCTCCTGAAATCCAGCCAGGGGGTATCCGGCCTTATCTTAAGAGCCGGAACCTCGACGATCCTGCCTTGCTTGAGTCCGGCTCTGGCATCTTCGATTCCCGAGAAGACGGTCTCGGGCGGTGGAAGGCCCCCGGCCTTTCCCTTGCCGTCCTTGAACCGGGCTTCCGCCTCGGTGGCAATGCCATCGGCTTTTGCCTGGAGCGAGACAGGATCAAGAAAGATGTATGCGGCATCCTCGGGCAGATAGGACGCGATGGTTGCGGGCGTGGAATAGAAATGCTGGGCATAGGCCTCCATGCCGTCAAAGAAGAACCTGTCCTTGACGTGCAGGGCGACATCCTCCACGTGCTTGCCCCTCAGGCGCCGGCCTTTCAAGGCGTTCATGAAACGTCTTGCCGAGGCGTCGGTCATCACGACTTCTTTGGCCGGCAGGATTCTCGCGCTGTCGATTTTCCCGACCGAGCGCTGCGTGAGAGGATCGAATTCCCTTATCGACTCCACTTCGTCTCCGAAAAGCTCGATCCTCACGGGGTTGTCCCGTCCCTGAGGATAGACATCGACGATGCCACCCCTTATGGCGAATGCGCCCACGTCCTCGACAACGGAATGGCGTGCGTATCCCATCTCGACGAGCCCGGCAATCAGGTCCCTGGGCTCGAGTCTCTCCTTGAGCGCAATCTTCACAATGCTCTCGCCCAGATCCCCGGGCGGCATGATCTGTCGCAGGAATGCCCTCAACGGAATAACCACCACGCCGGTGCGGCCGTCCAGGAGGGCGGCGAGCGTCTTAAGCCTGGTTCCAACTATCGCATCGTGGGGGGAGAACTCATCATAGGGAAGGATTTCCCAGTCAGGAAAGTAGAACACCCGGTCCTCTCCCAGGAGGCTCTCGAGGTCTTCGCGTATGCTCTCAGAATCATCCGGACAGATGACGGCGGTAGTAACATCCAGCTCCTCATGGAGGATCCCTGCGAAAATGGACGTACTGGAGCCCACGAGACCCCCAATGCGGACGGGCTCCCGGGCGCCGCGCACAGTCTCAAGGACAGCACGGACGCTATCGCTCTGGCTTATCTTCCTAACTATATGTGAAAGCATCTTCGTCTTGATCTACCCTGAAACGCTGCCAGAGGCCCGAGCCGAGCAGGCTCTCAAGAATAAGAAGCAGCAGCGCCACCCAGAGCAGGATCCGGGCAAGGTCCCGTCCCTGCCTCAGGAGTGAGGCCGACTCGCCGATATCATCGGCAGCGGTCACCCTCCTGAATTCCAAGCCCAACAGCCTGGACTTGACCTGGTCCAAAGCCACTTTCGTTAGATCAGATTCTGATGTATCTACATTGATAGCAAAAACCGAAAGTGTCTCCCGGTCGGTTTTGAGGAAATAGACACCCGGCTCTTCCGGAGATTCGATCCGGTACACCGTGACGCGTCCCAGAGTCTCCGGGAAATGCCGGACAGCGCCGCTCGGCCCTTCGAAAGTGACCTCGCCAGCAGCTCCCGATACCCTGGTATGGATCTCCTCCCCGACCGTGTATGACTGGCTCAAGCCCGCCCTGGATGACAGATGAAGCAAGGCCTCGTGCACGATGGGAAGAAACTGCGATGAAAGGGCGAAGTCATTCCACGCTATGTCCGCCGAGCTGGTGAAGAGGAGTACCCTGTTCCCCGAATCGATGATCGCCGGCGATCCGTCGGAGAAGGATGCTATCACGGCGCCCTCGCCAGGGTCCGCTTTCATGAACTGGTAGAACCTCGTATCTCCGAAGGGACTCTCCTCCGGCTTGAACTTGGCGAAGATCCTGTGGCCGTGATCCACCCTGTCAATCGTATAGTACCCCGACCGGCCACCCTCCGAGACGGCCTCTATGCGCGGCCCGCCTATGCGGGGAAACAGGTTCCGGTTGTATGCGCCAATGTCCACCCGGCTCCCGAGGAAGAGCATCAGGCTGCCCCCACCCCTCAGGAATTCCGAGATCGCCTCGATCTCAAGCGGACTGAACCGCGCCACATTATCGGCAATGAGTATGTCCAGGCGGCCCAAGCTCTCGCGGTTTACCGTTCCTTCCTCGATCCTCACGGAGCGGAAGCCGCCGCTGCCCTCCGGACTCAGGGCCGTCGCCACATAGTAGCCGTCGCCGACAATTCCTACGCTCCGCCTTCGGGATGGAAGGCCGAAGAAGCGCCGGTCGTCTATGGGAAGTACATCCTCGGCCATCGCTACCTCGCCCCAGAGGAAACCCTCGAACGCGGGAAGCCGGAAGGTCTCCTTCTCCCGGGCGAACTCCCCCGGGGAAAAGACCGCCCTCTCCAGCAGGCCTTCTCGCAAGAATACCTCCACGATCCTGCTCTGCGGATCTCCCTGGTTGAAGCCCTCGAAGGTGGCTTCCATCTCGAGATCATCGCTGCCGGCAGGAATGCGAAATCCTATCTCCTTAACACATGCATTGGCCTCCGAGGTGGCCAGGTCGACGGCCATAACTTTGATGCCGTTATCGCCTGCACCTGTATCGCCG
>JAUXGG010000312.1 GCA_030622265.1 Candidatus Eiseniibacteriota bacterium | reverse complement strand
CTCCGGCAGCACGGTCATCCTGGGCTTGGAGTTAATCTCCGCATACTTCCCGAGGAAATGGTCCACCAGGACGGGCAGGTCTTCAATCCTATCTCTCAGGGGCGGAAGATGAATGCGCATGCCGTTCAGCCTGTAGTAAAGATCCTTCCGGAACTCATCCCGGGCGATCATGGCCTTGAGATCCTGGTTGGTTGCGCTTATGACTCTCACGTCCGCCTTCAAGACCTTCGATCCCCCCACCCGGACAAACTCCTTTTCCTGAAGAACCCTCAGGACCCTTCGCTGGGTGGCGGGCGGCATGTCCCCAACCTCATCGAGGAAGATGGTTCCCCCCTCGGCCCGCTCGAAGAAACCTGAGCGGGGAGAGATGCCCGTGGCGACGCGCTTTTCTATCCCGAAGATCTCGGTCTCGAGGAGATCCCTCTGAATAGCGGCGCAATTCACCCTTACCATCGGCTTGTCCCGCCGGGGGCTGAGCTCATGCAGGAGCCCGGCCACGAGCTCCTTGCCCGTACCGTTATCACCCGTGAGCAGGACGCCGATGGTGCTCTTGGCCGCCTTGTCGACCTGCCTGAAGACCTCCTGCATCTTCTTTCCCCGGCCTATGATATGATCGAAGCTGTATCGTTCTCCGGCCCGGACCCTTAAGTCCGTCACATCATCATAGAGCCTGCCCACGAACCTGGCAGTGGATATCGCCAGGGCCACCTGGTTGGCGAAAGCTCTCACAAATGCCCTCTCGAGCTCGGAGAAGCCGGCCGGAACGCCCCGGCTGTCGAGATAGATGACACCCAGGAGGGTCTCTCCCATCTTGAGCGGGATGCACATCACCGACATTATGTTATGCATCCGGACACTCCGGCTGTCCTTGAACCTGGGATCCTGGGTGGCGTCGCTCGCCACAACGGGGAGACCCGTGGATCTTACGGATTCCACGATGGAGCCGCTTATGGTTATGACCTCATCGAGGGACTCCCTGTCCATCTCTCGTTCGACAAACGTGGTGAGCTCGCCCGTGGTCTCATCGGACAGGATCAAGACGCCCCGCTCCGCGCCCAGGTACTCCAGGGCAAGGTCCATTGCCAGGTGGAGCACAGTGGTAAGATCACGGCTGGAACTCAAGACCTGGGATATCCTGCTTAAGGAATCTACCGCCTTGATCTCATGTTCACCGGTCGGTATTCTGCTCATCTCATCCCTCGCCTTTGTTCTTAAGTTCTCCATACCCAGAGCTTCAAAGACCCTCTCCGCCTCGCGCAGGTAATGTCTGGCCTGGATCAGGCTCCCCCGCCTGATGGCCACCTTTCCACCCAGAAGAATCGCCAGGGCGCTATCATACCTGGCGTTCGCCCGCCGGAAGATCTCGAGCGAGCTGCGCAGGTACCTGTTGAACGATTCGAAATCACGGGCCAGCCAGTGAGCATGTGCCAGAGACCGGAGCACCCGGCCCATGTGGAGCGATCGCGGCAGGCATTCAAGCTCTTCCCGCGCGGCAGCCAGGGCCGCTATCCCGGAATCCGTCTCGCCCAGCTCGCAAAGAGCCTCCCCAAGCAGGCGCTGGGCTTCATTTGCATACAGCAGTGAAGAGCCAAGCGTAAGAGCGGCAGAGGCCAGCCTTGCCTGCTCAGCAGCTTCGCGCGCGCGCCCGGCTCGCAAGAGGACCGCGCTCTTTACCAGAATTGCCTGTCCCTGCCCCTCGGAGTCCCCAGCTTCCCTGGCAAGCTCGAGACTCTCATCGGCCAGGCTCTCGGCCGCCTCTGTGTCCCCGGCCATTGACCGGGCAACCGCCTGGTAGCGCCGTATGATGGCTTTGTGAAACGTCCCAACAGCATCGGAGCCATCCACACCGGAGCCCGACCTACCGGAGCCTTCCAAGCCTGGGCCGACGAGCATTCCGGAATGCGGGAGCAAGCCCCCGAGTTTCTCCTCCGCCGACTCCCAGTTTCCGTACTCAAGATCGATGGCGCAGAGCAGGATGCTTGCGTTCAGCACACCGGTTGCTTTGCCGAGCATCCGGCTGGTCTTCAAGGCTTCATCCACGATCTCTGATGCCAGGCCGAGGTTTCCCTGATCGAGGAGTAGGAGGCCATAGTTCTGCTGGCAAGCGGCCTTTTCCGATACCGACCGGGTCTCTTCGAGGATGCGGAGTGAATCCACGAAGCAGGCATCCGCTTTGTCGAAGTCCATCTGTTTCCTGTAACACATGCCCTGGCTCATGAGACAGACCGCGGCGCCCTTGGCGAATCCGGCCCTGTCAAAATCCCGCCTTGCGGTTTCCCAGGCCCGCGCCGCACTCTTATAGTTGCCGCCCCTCATCTCCACAAAGCCTATCCGGTTATGAGCCGTGCCGGCTTCCCTGGCCATGGCCCTCTCATCAAACAGGCGCGCAGCCTCTTTTAGCATCTTGAGCCCCGCATCCCGGTCGGAGTGCATGGTATGGGCATAGCCTAAGTCGGAAAGCACATGAGCGGTCTCAACCTCGTCTCCCCTGTCGGCCGCGTCTGCCTTAGACCGGGAGAGGATCTCAACAGCCTCATCCAGCCGGCGCATCAGAACCTTCACCCAGCCCAGTTTCCTCAGCGAAGTGGGTCTTATGGCAGCAGCCCGGCCAAATGCGTTCTCGGCCCCGACCAGATCACCAAGAGAGAGCTTGAGGTCTCCGGCTTTCTCCTCCACCGCCGCGGCTAGCCCCGGATCACCACCACACTCCAGCGCCCTGCCGTATGCAAGAAGCGCATCCCTTACGGAGAACCGGGCGAAGTAGTCACCCGCACCGGCAAGATATGGGAACGCGACTTCAGGCCTGCCGCCCTGCAAGTAGAGCAGACCGAGCCTGTAATAATCGGAGATGTGTTTGGCCAGGGCTTCGACGGCAGGTATCAGGCGCCGGCTCAAGGCAATGACCTCGTCCTCGGAGGTAATCTCGCGAACAATGTCCGGAAGTCCGCTGGCCCGGAAGCGAATCGCTTTGTCCTGGTCCTTTTCCACCAGGCCGCGGGAGAGGAGCTCATCAAGGATAATTCCTGCCGTGGAGGGAAACACGGTCGATAAGACAGCGGCCTCGATCCACCCGCCGCCAATGCCCATCACCTTGAGCCCCTCCATTGCTTCATCGCTCAAACCCTTCAAGCGCATCCTGCCCGCCTGCTTAAGCGACGCGGGGACTTCGATGGCCTTATCCCAGGTTACATTGAGGGTGTCCCCACCGGCTTCGACTCCGACACTTCCCGTACCCCACAGGTGGGCCAGCGTGAGCTGAAGCAATCCTGGATTGCCACCCGTAGCGCGCCAGAGCTCCTCGGCCAGACCCGGAGGGAGAGCCGACCGGCCCAAATAATCCAGCGCCGCCCACTCCACTCCATCGCGGCCAAGAGCCTTCACGGCTACCCGGTCCAGGGTCTCTTCCGGAGCAAGTTCGCACTCCGG
>JAUXGG010000113.1 GCA_030622265.1 Candidatus Eiseniibacteriota bacterium | reverse complement strand
CTCTACGTGAGCCACCGCTATAGTGATGCCTCGCTCCTTCTCTTCCGGAGCATTGTCGATCGAGTCAAAAGAGCGTACCTCTGCAAAACCCTTCTGGCTCAAGCACATCGTGATCGCACTCGTAAGCGTAGTCTTGCCATGATCGATGTGACCGATCGTACCCACGTTCAGATGAGGCTTCGTACGCTCAAACTTCGCCTTTGCCATCTCCGTCCCTCCTCAATCACCTCAATGGTCAAATCATACCATTGATCCTTGCCGACATCCGTTCGGCAAGGCGCTTAGGCACTTCCTCATAATGTGAGAATTCCATAGTGAACAGGGCCCTGCCCTGCGTTGCCGATCTTAAGCCCGTGGCATAACCGAACATCTCCGAGAGCGGGACTGTGGCCTTCACCACATGCCCGTCGGCTCTCATCAGGCTGCCGCCTACCTTGCCACGCCTTGTATTCAGGTCGCCGATCACGTCGCCCACGTACTCCTCGGGCGCCACGATTTCAACCTTCATGACCGGCTCCATTATTATTGGCTTCCCATGTATGATGGCGTCCCGCACCGCTATCGCGGACGCGATCTTGTAGGCCACCTCGGTGGAATCCTGCTCGTGATAGCTTCCACCCACCAGGCGGGCCTTCACGTCGACCACCTTGTAGCCCGCGAGCACCCCGTTCTCCAGCGAGTCGTGCACGCTCTGCTCAATCGCCGGTATCATGTTCTTCGGAATGGTCTCGGGGCCGACCCCGGAGAAGAACTCGAAGCTTGAGCCCCGGGGCCCCGGCTCGATCTTGAGCACCACGTGGCCGAACTGACCCTTGCTGGTTCCTGCGCCCGGCTTGGCGAACCGGCCCTCGCCCTTCGCCGCCTCGGTGATGGTCTCGCGATAGGATACCTGCGGCCTGCCGACATTGGCCTTCACCCCGAACTCCCGGATCATCCTGTCCACCAGGATCTCCAGGTGGAGCTCGCCCATCCCCGAGATCACGGTCTGCCCGCTTTCCTCATCGAGGCGCACCCTGAAGGTGGGGTCTTCCTCGGCCAGGCGGTTAAGCGACGTCGACAGCTTTTCCTGGTCCGCCCTGGTCTTGGGTTCGATGGCCACGGTTATGACCGGCTCCGGAAAGGCCATCGGCTCAAAGGTGATGGGGTACTTATTGTCACAGAGCGTATCTCCCGTGAAACTCTTCTTCAGACCCACCACGGCCACGATATCGCCTGCGAAAGCGCAAGCGAGCTCCTCGCGCTTGTTGCCATGCATCATGAGGATCTTGGCTATTCTCTCCCTGTGCCGCCTTCCGGCGTTGTATGTGCTCATCCCCGTCGTCATCTTCCCGGAATAGACACGTATATACGAGAGCTTGCCCACGAACGGATCGCTAATGATCTTGAATACCAGTCCCGAGAAGGGCTCATCATCGCTCGGCCTGCGCCTGAGCTCCTCGCCTGTCCTCGGGTTCACACCCTCGACCGGCGGCTTATCGAGCGGTGACGGCAGGTAATCGATAACGGCATCAAGCACCTTCTGAACGCCCTTGTTTCTCAAGGCCGCCCCGCAAAGCACAGGCATCACCTCGGCCATAAGCACGGCTTTCCTCAACGCCCTCTTCAGCCGCCCATTGTCCGCTTCCTGACCCTCCAGGTACTGGGACATGAGCTTGTCATCATAATCGGTAAGGGTCTCGATGAGCCTGTCCCGCCTCAAGGCGGCCTCATCGGCGTACTTCTCGGGGATGTCGGCGACTTCGAAATTCATACCGCAAGAGTCCTCATCATAGATGTACGCTTTCATGTCTATAAGATCGATGATCCCCTCGAGGTCCTTGCTCGAGCCCATGGGCATTTCCACGGGCACCGCATTCGAGCCCAGGTTGTTGCGCATCATGTCCACGGCCCGGTCGAAGTCCGCCCCCAGCCGGTCCAGCTTATTGACGAAGGCTATCCGCGGCACCTGATACCTGTCAGCCTGGCGCCATACAGTCTCGCTCTGAGGCTCGACGCCGCCGACCGCACAGAACACCACGACCGCCCCGTCCAGCACTCTTAAGGAGCGCTCCACCTCGATGGTGAAATCAACATGCCCCGGGGTATCTATTATGTTCACACGATGGTCGCGCCAGACACATGAGGTAGCGGCAGAGGTGATGGTGATGCCCCGCTCCCTCTCGATCTCCATCCAGTCCATCGTCGCCGCCCCGTCATCGACCTCGCCCATCCTGTGGACCCTTCCGGTATAATAGAGAATGCGTTCGGTCAGCGTGGTCTTGCCCGCATCGATATGCGCGGCAATTCCGATGTTCCGGGTTTTCTCCAAAGCAAACCGTCTCATCTTATCCACCGACCTCGCACTTTCCTTTCCTGCGACCCTCATCTAAACACATCCCTGCAAGTACACTTACCCCGCCTACCACTTGTAATGGGCGAACGCCTTGTTGGCCTCGGCCATCCTGTGCGTGTCTTCCTTCTTCTTCATGGCGCCGCCCTCGTTCTTGGAAGCCGCTACCAGCTCCGAAGCAAGGCACTCCTGCATAGTGTGTTCGTTCCTTGCTCTCGCATTGGACAAGATCCAGCGAATCGCAAGGGCCGCCCTGCGTTCGTGCCGCACTTCCATCGGGACCTGATAGGTCGCCCCTCCAACCCTGCGCGGGCGCACCTCGAGCACCGGCTTCACATTGCTTAAGGCCTGCTTGAAGACCTGTATCCCCGCCTGTCCCGTGCGCTTCTCGATCAGGTCCAGGCTGTTATAGAAGGTCCTCTCGGCAGTGCTCCGCTTGCCGCGCTTCATCAGTGAGCTTATGAACTTGGTCACAAGCTCGCTGTTGTGCTTGGAATCAGCCGGCACTTCTCTCTTCTTAACCAGTTTCCTTCTAGGCATAACTCAATCCTCGCTGCTAGCCACCAGCCGGAGTCTGCGACTTCTTCATCTTGGTCCCGTACTTGGACCGGGACTTCTTCCTGTCGTCGACACCGCTGGTATCCAGGGCTCCCCTGATGATGTGATACCTGACCCCGGGCAGATCCTTTACTCGGCCGCCTCGCACAAGCACGATCGAGTGCTCCTGCAGGTTGTGGCCCTCGCCCGGAATATACGCTGTTACCTCAATGCCGTTTGTCAGCCTCACCCTCGTCACCTTGCGGAGAGCGGAGTTAGGCTTCTTGGGCGTTGTGGTGTAAACCCTTGTGCAGACGCCCCGCTTCTGCGGGCAGCCTCCCAGGGCCGGCGCCTTGGTCTTGCTCTTATGGACCCGCCTACCATGTCGTATCAGCTGACTGATTGTCGGCAAACCTTAAACACCTCCGTTACTTAAGATCAGGCCTCGGCAACTTCCTCAGCCTCGATCTCGCTCTCGTCGATGAGTTCCGGTAGTTCCTCGTCCTCTTCGATTATCACCTTTATGTCACGATTACGAGCGATCCCGGTACCGGCCGGCACCAGGTGCCCGATAATAACGTTCTCCTTCAAACCCAGGAGCGAATCCCGCGCGCCGTTGATCGCCGCCTCGGTAAGCACCCTGGTGGTCTCCTGGAATGACGCGGCCGAGATGAAGCTCTCGGTCGATAAGGACGCCTTGGTGATGCCCAGCAAGAGCGGCTGGAAGGTGGCGGGCCGTCCCTTGGCAGCGACCTTCTCGTTCTCGTCGCGCACGCGGACCTTGTCCACCTGCTCGCCCTCGAGGAAGTTGGTGTCCCCGGGATCCTCGATGCTCACCTTCTCGAGCATCTGCCGCACGATCACCTCGATGTGCTTATCATTGATTCTCACGCCCTGGAGCCTGTAGACCTCCTGGATCTCATTGACCAGGTACTCCTGCACGGCGTTGATTCCCTTGATTCTTAAGATATCATGCGGGTTGATCGGCCCTTCACTGAGCTTGTCCCCCGCATTGACCGTGTCCAGGTCCCTGACCCTCAAGTGCTTGCCGTGAGGCACGAGGTATTCCAACTCTTCACCCGTGTCACCCGTCACCACTATCCGGCGCATGCCCCGGGAAGATCCCCTGAACTCGACAACGCCGTCGATCTCGCTGACCGTCGCCCTCTCCTTGGGCTTCCTGGCTTCGAAGAGCTCGGCAACCCTGGGAAGACCGCCGGTGATGTCCCTGGTCTTGGCGATCTCTCTCGGGATCTTCGCCACCACGTCACCCGCGATCACCTTGTCCCCGTCGTGGACCACCAGGTGAGCGCCGGTAGGAATCGGGTACTCGCCCGCCTTCTTACCCTTGCCGGACTCAACCACCACGTGAGGGTGAATCGTCTTGTCCCTGTGCTCGACCACGACACGCTGCCTCAGGCCCGTCTTCTCATCCAGCTCATCACGGACCGTGAGCTCATCGATGATGTCGAAGAACCTGAGCGTACCCGACTTCTCCGCCAGGATGGGCGCCGAGTAAGGATCCCACTCGAAGAGCACGTCTCCCAGCTTGACCTCCTGCTTGTCCTCGACCTTGAGCCTGGCCCCGTAAGGAATCGTGTAACGGGTTCTCAGAATCTCGCCCTCATAGAGATGGATCTCACCCTTGGTCGAGAGCACCACGACCTGGTCCTCGCGGGCCTTCACGCTCTTCACCAAATGGAACTTGACCGTGCCGTTAACCTTGGCCAGGATCCTGGATTCCTCGGCGATTCGTCCCGCCGTACCACCGATGTGGAAGGTCCTCAAGGTAAGCTGCGTTCCCGGCTCGCCGATCGACTGGGCGGCGATCACTCCCACCGCCTCGCCGATATTCACCATGCGGCCCGAGGCCAGGTTACGTCCATAACACTTGGCACAGACTCCTCTCGGTGTTTCGCACGTTAAGACCGACCGGATTTTGATACCGTCTATTGCCGCCATGTCCACCACGGCCGCGGCTTCTTCGTTTATCTCATCCCCCGCGCTCACGATCAGATCACTGGTGATCGGGTCATAGACGTCCTCGGCGGCCACCCTTCCCAGGATCCTGTCACCCAGAGGCTCTATGATCTCCTCACCTTCCTTGAGCGCGGTGATGTCGAGACCCAGGATCGTGCCGCAGTCTTCCTCGTTGATAATCGCGTCCTGGGCGACATCGACCAGCCGGCGGGTAAGATAGCCTGCATCCGCGGTCTTCAAAGCCGTGTCAGCAAGACCTTTCCTCGCTCCGTGGGTGGAGATGAAGTACTCAAGCACCGTCAGCCCCTCCTTGAAGTTGGAGGTAATCGGCGTCTCGATGATCTCACCCATCTGGCCGGTCATCTTCTTCTGGGGCTTGGCCATCAGTCCCCTCATGCCTGCCAGCTGGCGTATTTGCTCCTTCGATCCCCTCGCGCCCGAGGCGGCCATCATGTAGATGGGGTTGAAGCCCTCGTCCTCATGCGAGAGGTTCTCAAACATCGTGGCGCTGATGCGGTTGGTGGCATTGGTCCAGGTATCGATCACCTGGTTATAACGCTCACCGTCCGTGATGGCGCCCTTCTTGTATATGTCCTGAATCTTCTGTACGGCCTTCCTGGCTCGCTTCAGGATTTCGGGTTTCTCACCGGGAATCACGACATCGTCGATCCCCACCGTAAGCCCCGATCTTGTCGCGTATTCAAATCCCATTTCCTTGGGCTTATCAAGGAAGAGCGCGGTCCTATATGGACCCAGCCGCCTGTGGCACCTTCCAACCAGTATCTCCAGCTGTCTCTTGTCCAGGGCCTCGTCTATGAACTCGAGCTCTTCAGGAACGATCTCGTTGAAGACCACCCTGCCCACCGTGGTGTCAATGATCTTCCCATCCCTGAGGGGCAGACGGATATTATCATGGAGCTTCACCATCCTGTGCTCATAGGCGCTGACCACTTCATCAATATCCCCGAAGATCCGGCGCTTGCCCTGCTTGACTCCCTCACGCTCCTTGGTGAGGTAGAAACATCCAAGCACCATGTCCTGGGTAGGACTCGCCACGGCGCTGCCGTCGGCGGGCGAAAGGATATTGTTGATCGAGAGCATCAGTACCCTTGCCTCGAGCTGCGCCTCAAAGGAGAGCGGTACATGCACGGCCATCTGGTCGCCGTCGAAGTCGGCGTTAAACGCCGTACAAACCAGCGGATGTAGCTGAATGGCTTTTCCTTCGATGAGCACAGGCTCGAACGCCTGAATGCCCAAACGGTGAAGGGTCGGCGCGCGGTTAAGCAGCACAGGATGCTCTTGAATCACCTCGTCCAGGATATCCCAGACTTCCGGGCGCTCCTTTTCCACCATCT
>JAUXGG010000391.1 GCA_030622265.1 Candidatus Eiseniibacteriota bacterium | reverse complement strand
GGCCAGGCCGAATCCGCGGGCCTGGCTGGATCCAAGCACCTCGGCCACATCGACTCCCATCTTGGTGGCATGGTGTCCGAGCGCGCCGAAGACGGCGAAGCCGCCGAGAAAGGATGTCCCGCAATTGGCAAGCGATACTATGAAGGCATTGTTTACGATATCCGAGCGGCGCGGAAGAAAACTGGCGTAGGCGATCATCACCCCGAAGCCCACCGAGAGCGAGAAGAACACCTGGGAGTACGCCGCAAGCCAGACCTTACTATCGGCAAGTGCCGCGAAATTCGGGGTCAGGTAATAGGCGATGCCCGCCTCGGCCCCCGGCAGGGTGATGCCCTTTATCACGAATACCACCAGGCAGATCCAGGGAAGTGGAACCGTGAGATACACGATCTTCCCAACACTCCTGGCTCCCTTCCATATGCACAGCAGGATCATAGCCCAGGAAATCGCGAGACCCGCGAGGATCCGGGGGCTTAAGGGGAAGATGTCCTTGAAGTTACTGGACCGGTTGAGGAAGGTGTTGTGGAAGAACTCCTGCGTTTCCTGGCCGAACCCCCATGAAAGGTCAAATGAATGCCTGAAGTAATTGAAACACCACGACATTATCACGGCATAGTAGGCTATGATCATGAAGCCGACGCCGCATGCAAGCCACCCCACCCATTCCTTCTTCTTGCCTGTCCCCGCAAAAGCTTTCGGAGCCGATCCCGCCATCTTGTGGCCAATGCCTAACTCGAGGATCATCAGCGGGATCCCGGCCGTGAAGAGAGCTACGAGATAGGGAATGAGAAACGCGCCTCCACCGTACTTGAAGCAGATGTAGGGGAAGCGCCAGACATTACCCAGTCCGATGGCGGAACCGATTGCCGCAAAAATAAAGGAGATTCTTGACGGCCAGTATTCTTTCTCCACGTTACCCGGCCCCCTTTCGGGTTAAGTGAGTCGTCAGCATACTACCCGATTACCATATAGGCACTCAGAGTGTCAACTGAACTTTGGGGCGGTGGATGGGGATGTGTGATGGGATATGAAAATGACGGAGCGATATTGAAGTGTCGCCGGAGAGAGAGAGTATCCCCGCTTGAATGTGTTGGGTCAATCTGCCGGGACAAGCAGTGTGACTAGAAAACGAGGTAGAAACATCTCTGGCCTGAGCCCCCGCCGCCCCCCGTGGCCTTCCCAACGGCGTCTTCAATCAGCTTCACTACTGCCTTGAGCTCAAAGGGCTTGGAGATCCTGGCAATGGCTCCGGAGTCAATTGCCTCGTCCATCATCCGGTTTTCAGAGAAGCCGCTCATCATCACAACCTTGGTCGATGGGTCGAAGCTCAGGATGGTTTTGCAGGCATCCAGGCCATTCATGTGGGGCATCCGCATGTCCATGAAGATGATGTCGTAATGATGGTCCTTGCACTTCTCAACCGCCTCGTCACCATCATCGGCGGTCTCGACGTACTCGCCCATCGACTTTGCGACATCGACAAAGAAGTCACGGACAATCTGTTCGTCGTCAACTACCAGGATAGTCCCAGTCATACGACTGCCACCTCGTCAGGGTTCCAGCACTCCTCGAGCGGAACCAACACTTTCCGTCTGAAGACTTTGCACTCCTTGCAGCGGGGAGGATGGGGGTCGCCCTTCCGGCGGTGCCTTTTGGCCATCTCCTGCCAGCAGGTGTGTCCCTTCTGGTTCTTGTATGCCGAACAGTTCTCCTTTTCAATACCACACACTTCGAGGCAATTGACAAGTTCCCAACACCTCGGCGCATTCAATACCGGCAGCGAGACTCGGAACACCGTGCCCTTATCCTTGACGCTGTGCACCTCGATTTGCCCGCCGTGGTCCTCGATGATTCCCAGGCTTATCGAAAGGCCCAATCCGGTTCCCTTCCCGACATCCTTGGTAGTGAAGAAGGGGTTGAAGATATCGTTTATTGTCCCGGTGTCCATCCCGGTGCCGCTGTCGGAGACCAGAACCTCGACGAAATCAGCCTGGCGACTCTGTCTCGAAGTTATCATTATTACACCCGAGCCCCTCGGGTCTATGGCGTCCTTGGCGTTTGAAAGGAGATTAAGGAATACCTGTTCCAGCTGATTGGCATCCGCGAGCACCTTGGGGAGCTTGGAGGCGAGATCACGCTTCACCTTGATACTATGAGACCGGAGCTGCTCGCCCAGGAGCATCAGGGCATCATCTATGGGCTGATTGATGTCCGTCTCCGCATACTCGAATTTCGACTGGCGCGCAAACGTCCTGAGGTTGCTGACTATCTTGGTCATCCTCACGCACTGGTCTTCAACCTTCTTGGCGTATCGCCACTCGGGGGTTTCCTCCTGGAGCTTGAGAAGCAGAAGGTCTGTGTACCCGCTGATGCCGGCAAGTGGCTGGTTAAGCTCATGAGCGACACCGGCCCCGAACTGGCCCATCGCGGCCATCTTGCTGGCCTGGATCAGCTGTGCCTGGGTTTCCTTCAGCGACTTGTTGGCCTCCTCCAGGTCTATGGTTCTCTCGCTGACCTTCTCCTCGAGTGTGCGGCTGTAATCCTCGACCTCTTCGTGGTACTTGCGGAGATCGAGGATCATGTGGTTAAAGGAGTGCGCCAGCTCTGCCACCTCGTCCCGGCCCTTGGCTTCCACCATGTGACTCAAGTCGCCGGCCGCGACTTTCTCAGTCGCCGCGACGAGGCGCTTGATCGGTATCGCAACGGCCCGGGCCATGCCGTAGACGGCGAAAATCGAGGC
>JAUXGG010000045.1 GCA_030622265.1 Candidatus Eiseniibacteriota bacterium | reverse complement strand
TCGCGATCGGGAACAGGAGCGCCGCAGTCAGGATACCCAAGGACATAAGCTCCGCCGACCGGGCCAGGATCGAGTTCAGGCCATCCGATGCCTCGGCCAACTGCTACCTGTCGACCACCGCCATGCTGATGGCGGGCTTAGATGGGATAGAGCGCAAGATAGACCCCGAGGACGAGGGTTTTGGCCCCCATGACATGGACATCTTCGGGCTGGCAGATCTGGGTTCCAAGGGGATCGAGCCAGTACCCTTCTCACTCGAGGAAGCGCTTGAGGCCCTCCGGAACGACAACGATTTCCTGCTCAAAGGTGGGGTTTTCACCGAGGACCTGATCGAGACCTGGATCGATCTGAAATATGAACGCGAGATCCAGCCGGTCATGCGGCATCCGCATCCTTATGAGATCGAGCTCTACCTCGACTGCTGATCACCTGGCTGCTGATCATGTGGCTGCTGATCACGGCCGAGAACCACCGGCCTGATTCCGGGACAGGCCAGGAAATTATCCCGTCCCTCCCTTATCCAGTCGGCGGTGACATCATCTATGTTTACCTTGATGCCAACCAGCTGGTCCGCGCCGTAGGCGAAGAGCAAGGGTGAAAGCGGTGTGGACGGACCGTAGACGACGGTGTAGCAATGGCGGGTGCGGGCAAGCCAGGACTCAAGCGTACCATCCACCAGCGTGGACCCCCGGATTATGGCAATGTCCGCCTCAGCGATGTCTGCTCCGGCAAGGACCCCGTCGGGATTCTGCTCATCCCGACTGATCTCTCTCTCAATGTCGTCCGAACCGGCATCGATATCGTCCGAACCGCTATGGATGGTAATCACCCTGGCTGCGATGCGCTTTAAGTCCTCAATGAAGGCGAACTCGCCGATTAGGGCGACCGTCTTGCCTCCCGCCCTGGGGATCGAGAAAGACCTCGGCTTTCCCTTTGGTTGGCTGCCGGCCAGAGCCGCGTTGAGGGCCGCGATTCCCAGCGACGCCTCGAGCCGGTCGGGGGATGAAGCCAGGTCCAGGAGGTCGCCAAGCGGCCTGTGACGGTATGCTTCCCGGAGGTCCGGAGTCCCACGGCCTGCACTGTCCCCCGGCACCGCAGGAGGCCTTGCGGCCACACCCGAGCCCCCGGCAGTCACCATGATCCAGTCAGGCCCGGCAACGATTTCACGCACCGGGGTATCGGCAGCGCCGGCAGCGGCGATGAGATCCTCAATAAGTGCCATGGAACCTCAGAAGGGAAAGGCCAGGCCTATCGTCACGGTGAAGAGGTTCCAGCCGTGGGTAGGCGGCTCGTACTGGTCCGTTCGAGATGCGATCGACATGACATGTGACAGTGATGCGCTCAGGGCCAGGGAAGTCCTGCCGAACATCTCGATTCGTCGGTAGTAACGGATGAAACCGGTGAGCCCCAGCCTGTAATCCCTGGCGCTCTGCTTCAGGCTGCTATTCTCACGGACTGAACTCAGGAAGTGGACCTGGGGACCTGCCCCCAGAATGAGGTGATTGACCTTGCCCGGCTTGTTGACATGATATGTCCCGAGGATCGTCAGCATGAAGTCGTTTACCGTCTCGTCAAGTTCCACCTTGATGGGCTTGCCCTGCGGGTCTTTTCCCCAGAGCACCTTGGGCGTGGTGTTGGAGAGCCTCGTGGCGGTGAGTCCGAATCCGAACTTGCCCTCGCCCTCGGTAACGCCGACTCCATAGATGAAGCCCTGGCCGAAGCTCTCGCTGTCGGTTGCGAAATAGCCGAGGTCCACCGATATCATGCGGTCAGCCGAAGCGACTCCCGGCAAGAGAAGACCATGCAGCAGAAGGCCCGATAGCAGGAGCAGGGCCGGGGGGAGCAGGGTTGTTCTCATGATCACGAGCTTGTGGAATCGCCGGTGCATCGGTCGATGGAAACTCTCAGCTGGCTTCCTCACAGGTTCTCACAAGGGGTACAGGAGTGGGATGATCAATCCTCCCACAGAACGTATTTCTCGTATTCCTTTTCCAGACGCGCCTTGTGCTTGAGCTCCTCTCCCTTGAGCAGGGTAAACACCTTTCGGGAGGCGTCATCAGCGGCGCGCTGTTCGATCTCGGCGTAAAAAGCGTAGGACTTTTCCTCTCGCTTCATCGCGATGATGAGGAGCTCCTGGTAACTGGAGTCCTTGGAAAAAGTCATGTCCACAAGGTAGTCGCTGAGCTTCAGGTCTTCCTCGGTGGACTGCCGGACGAACTCGATTCTCTTGGGGGTAAGATTCAGC
Organism: Candidatus Eiseniibacteriota bacterium; assembly: GCA_030622265.1. GTDB lineage: Bacteria > Arandabacterota > Arandabacteria > Arandabacterales > Arandabacteraceae > JAUVJV01. The sequence goes on along the minus strand of JAUXGG010000045.1, from coordinate 6,422 downwards.
AGGATTCTTTCGTGCTTTCTCTCTTCATCAGCCATCGAGAGAACCGCATCTTTCACCACCGGGTCCTCAGCCTTTCTGGCCAAGTCTTCATAGAAGGCAATGGCCTCCCGCTCTTTGTCGATAGCGAAGTTGATGATCTCTTCGATAGTTGATGCCGCCATAGTGGGCCTCCTCTTAACTTAAGCATACTACCATCTGACCTTTCCCCCGGTCAACAAATTCAACACGGTGGGGTCAGGTACCGATTTGTGAATTCACAAATCGGTACCTGACCCCAGGTTCGTGAATTCATCTGGTGCGGTATCTTGACTGGGGAGTCTGCGGGTGCTACAACTTGAGTGATGGAGGAAGCATGAAAGAAGCGATGCTCTGGACCGGCAAGGAGGGGACGGCGTTTTGTCATCTGTGCGCACACCGCTGCCGCATTGATGAGGGCGAACGCGGGTTGTGCGGCGTCAGGATGAACGAGAAGGGGACCCTCTATTCACTTGTTTATGGCAAGATCATCAGTGCTGCCATCGATCCTATCGAGAAGAAGCCCCTCTACAATTTCCTTCCTGGGACCATGTCGTATTCCATAGCCACTGCCGGGTGCAATTTCTTCTGCGACTTCTGCCAGAACTGGCAGATCTCCCAGATCACCCACGACGGGGGCGGGGTAGTGGGGCAGGACACCAAGCCCGAAGAGGTGGTGGACGAAGCAGTGGCCCAGCATTGCGCGAGCATCGCATACACCTATACCGAACCCACGATCTTCTTCGAGTTCGCCCATGATACGGCATTGCTCGCCCATGATGCCGGCCTGAAGAATGTCTTCGTCACCAACGGCTACCAGACCATCGAGACGGTGGAGAAGATGGCCGGTGTGATCGACGCTGCCAATGTTGATCTTAAGTCCTTCAGCGATGAGTTCTACCGGGAGCGGTGCAAGGCGAGGCTTGCCCCTGTCCTTAAGGCCATCGAAGCCATGCACGAGAGGGGCATCTTCCTTGAGATAACCACGCTCATTGTGCCTGGCGAGAATGACAGCCCTGATGAGCTCAGGCAGATCGCCGAGTTTATTGCCTCGGTATCTCCCGAGATTCCCTGGCATGTCTCCCGCTTTCATCCCCAGTACAAGCAGGCCGCCAAGGCCCGGACGCCTTCGGAGACCATATTCGAGGCCCTTAAGATCGGGGAGAAGGTGGGGCTTAAGTATCTCTATGCCGGGAACCTGCCCGGGGATAAGTATGAGAACACCTACTGCCCCAATTGCGGTTCCACCCTGATCGTGAGGTCCGGCTTCAGCTCGAAAAGTGGAGGTCTTTCAGGAGATGAGTGTCTTAACTGCGGCGAGAAAGTAAATATCGTGGTGTAGACTTTCGCCGTGTTGCGTGCCCTCTATTGGGCGGGGACGGTACGCTCGGCGGCCCACTCCCTGAGCGCCTGGATGTATTCGGCGCGGGTCACCGATAGCGGACGCGTCTTGTGGACCTCAGAGACGAGAAGGTCCGTGTTGAGACAGGCCTCGCCTGAGAATGCCGTGTAGAGAGCCGAGACCACGACTTGCTCGATCTCGGCACCCGTGAAGGAGGCCGTAGCCTCAGCGAGCTGATCCAGGTCGATCCGTTCCGGATCGTGTCCACGGGCTTCGAGATGTATTCTGAAGATCTCGGATCTCACGTCCCTTGCCGGCAGGTCCACGAAGAAGATCTCATCGAAGCGTCCTTTCCTCAGGAACTCAGGCGGCAATCTGTCGATATCATTGGCCGTCGCCGTCACGAACACGTCTCCCTTTCGCTCCTGCATCCAGGTCAGGAAGCTCCCGAGTACCCGCTGGGAGACGCCGCTGTCCTCGCTGTCCCCGGGAGGGAACGCCTTCTCGATCTCATCGATCCAGAGCACCACGGGTGCCAGCTTCTCGGCGGTGTCCATGGCGCGCCGGTAGTTTTTCTCGCTTTCGCCGATGTACTTATTGTAGAGCCTTGCCGGATCCATCCTCAAGAGCGGCAGTCCCCACTCCATCGCGACCGCCTTGGCGCAGAGGCTCTTACCTGAGCCCGGCACCCCGAGGAGCAGAATACCCTTGGGGAATGGCAGGCCGAACTTCGCCGCGCCCTCCGGGTCGGCGATTATGCCCTTTCGCTTGGCCAGCCAGGTCTTGAGGTTGACGAGATCCGCTATGTCCGAGAATCCGTGCCCGGCGGGGATAAACTCCAGGAGGCCCGTGCGCTCCACAATGGCCCTCTTCTCCTTAAGAACAAGCTCGATGTCCCTCTCATCCAGCTTGCCGTCTTCAACAATGGCCTTGGTCAGGATCTTCTCGGCCTCGATCAGGGTGAGACCCTGGAGGTTCCTGAGCAGCACATTCATGGTGCGGCCGGTGAGATCGATCCTGGCATCGGTGCGGTTCCTCAAGTCCCTGCAAATGGCCTTGATAAGGGCCCTGAAATCATCAGACCCCGGCCCCGGGATGGTCACCGCGGCCGAACAGGGTCTTGATGCGTCCGGGATGGAGGCTTCGCCGCCGGTACATATCAGCGCGGCCTCGGTGGAGGACAGCCCCGCAATCACGTCGATGAACCTGGCGCGGATGGCGCGGTCTTCCATGAACTGGCCGGTTCCATGAAAGCAGTAGAGGGCCGGTTGCGTGTATGCGCGAACCTGCTCCAGGGCCACGAGTATGTCCTTGGTACCATAGATCGCCTGGCCGAGGTCAATCTGGCGTAAACCTTCCGACGGCTTCCACACGAAAAGCGGGAGATTGAGGGTCTCGCTCACGTATCGCAGCAGGCTTTCCATGCGGGGCCGGTCATCGCTCTTGAGCCAGATCAGGCCATAGTGAGAACGTATGAGAAGTGAGATTTCCCTCACCACATCGAGATGCCCGGCCTTCTTGAGATTCTGGGTAGTCATTTCTACTTAATATTCGGCAGGACCGCCTTCCGGTTTCACGCTTTTTCTGAAAAACACGGTTTCTCAGCATAGTACCTGCGCCGCGGGGTGTCTCCGCTGGTCGTGTGCCTCTCCCGCGGCGCCGGTTCCTCAAGGGTATTCCCGGCATCGCGCGGAGTGGCTTGAAGCCGGAGGCATCATGCCGTATACTTCGACCCTGAAGGCTTCGGTAAACGCACGGGATGAAAACTGCATTCGGGAGAATCACGTCCGAGAGGAGTGTCACGGTGAAACGATGGACAGTACTCTTATTGACCTTGACCCTGCTGGCTGTTGGCTGTGCCCGGAGGGAGGTCACATTCGTGACCATCGGCACCGGTGGGGTCACCGGGGTATACTATCCCACCGGCGGCGCGATCAGCAGGATGATCAACCTGAAGTATGACGAGTACAAGATAAAGGCCACGGTGGAGTCCACCAGTGGTTCGGTTTTCAATATCAATGGGGTGGTGAGCGGCGATCTTGAGTTCGGGGTGGCCCAGTCGGACCGGCAGTACCAGGCGTACAATGGCCTCGCCGAGTGGTCGGAAAGCGGGGGCAAGAAGAATCTCAGGTCGGTGTTCGCGATCCATCCCGAGTCGATCACGCTCGTTGCGGCCGAAGAGAGCGGCATTGAGACGATTGCCGACCTTCGCGGTAAGCGGGTCAACCTGGGGAATCCGGGCTCGGGGCAGCTCCAGAATTCCAGGGACGTGCTCAAGGCGGCGGGAATCACCGAGGATGACATCTCCGCGGAGTATGTGAAGGCCATCGAGGCGCCCGGACTGCTTCAGGATGAGCGGATAGACGCGTTTTTCTACACGGTCGGGCATCCCAACGGGAACATAAAGGAAGCGACTTCGGGGAGGATCAAGGTCAGGATCATCGATCTGACCGGAGCCGGCATCGATGAGATGGTGGACGAGTTGCCCTACTATGCCAGGTCGACCATACCCGTGGAGTTCTACCCCAGGGCTGCAAATCAGGAGAACATCGAGACCGTGGGTGTCAAAGCCACCTTCGTCACGTCGATGAATGTGCCGGAGAATGTGGTCTATGCCATAACACGAGAGGTTTTCGAGCACCTGGAAGAGTTCAAGGAGCTTCACCCGGCATACCAGGTGCTGACCAAAGAGAATATGCTTCAGGGCCTGAGCGCTCCGATTCACCCGGGAGCCTTAAGATACTACCGCGAAGCCGGCCTGATGGCGCCGGAATAGACGCGAGGTGAAGCGGATAGCCCGTACATCGAGACTCCAGACATATCTCATCGGAACCCTCTCGATAACATGGGCGCTCTTCCAGCTCGCGCTGCCCCGCTTCATAATCCTGGACAGCATAACGGTAAGAGCAATTCATCTCGCTTTCGCGATCGTCCTGATTTTCCTGACGGTGTCGGCGCGGAGAAAGAGGCGGCCCGGCCTTTCCGACCCTGCGCATCGAATCTCGATCCTGGATTATGTGCTTGCGGTCATCGGATGCCTCGCCGCGCTCTATATAGTATTCGACTGGACGGGGATAATGATGAGGGCGGGACTTCCCACGGGCCGGGACATCGCCATGAGCATTCTCCTCATAGTCCTGGTTCTGGAGGCTTCGCGCCGTGTCATCGGACCCCCGCTCGGCATAATAGCCATCCTCTTTACGGTCTATGCGTTTCTCGGGCCCTACATGCCATCGATTTTTGCTTTCAGGGGCGTCTCGCTCACTAAGTACATCAGCCAGGTGGGCCTCTCGACCGAAGGCATCTACGGGATACCGCTTGATGTTTCGGCCAACACGGTTTTTCTGTTTGTGCTGCTGGGGTCGATGCTGAACAAGGCCGGCGCCGGCCACTTCTACAATGATCTTGCTATTTCGCTCCTGGGCAAGTACAAGGGCGGTCCCGCCAAGGCCGCGGTGGTATCAAGCGGACTCACGGGCCTGGTATCGGGCTCCAGCATTGCCAACGTGGTCACCACCGGCACCTTCACCATCCCGCTTATGAAGAAGGTAGGCTACCCGGCCAAGATCGCGGCGGCAACCGAGGTAGCGGCAAGCACCAATGGCCAGCTGATGCCTCCCATAATGGGGGCGGCCGCCTTCATCATCGCGGAGTACCTGAGCATTCCCTATCTTGATGTGGTAAAGGCCGCGGCGATTCCCGCATTTGTCTCCTACTTCGCGCTCTTCTATATCACCCACCTTGAGGCAAATAAGCTCGGCATGAGAGGGTTGCCGAAGGCCGACATCCCGCGGTTCGCGACGGTCATGAAGACTGGATTCTACTATTTGATTCCCCTGGTAGCCCTGATGTACGAGCTCATAATCATGCGCCACACGCCCAAGCTGGCGGCCTTCAATGCGATCATGGTTTTGATGGTGATCATCGCGGTCAAGGAGATCGTCAGAGCCATTCGTGACAAGACCGGTCCGGGAGGGGCGCTCAAGGGGAGCCTGAGGACGATCGGCCTGGGGCTGACATCGGGGTCGAGGAACATGCTCTCGGTCGCCATCGCCACGGCGACGGCGGGGATCGTGGTGGGTATCGTTAACCTCGGGATCGGGAGCCTCATTGTGCAGGTGGTCGAGGTCATCTCAGGCGGCAGCATCTTTCTGCTTCTCCTCATTACAGCCGTGGCGAGTCTCGTCATTGGCATGGGTCTTCCGACCACGGCTACCTATATCGTGATGGCCTCCATCACGGTTCCGGTGATAATCAAACTCAGTTCCCTCGGCGTCGTGGGCTTCATCCCTGCGATATCGGCCCACCTGTTCTGTTTCTATTTCGGGATCCTGGCTGACGATACCCCGCCCGTCGGGCTGGCGGCCTATGCCGCCGCGGCCATAGCCAAGAGTGATCCCATCGCGACAGGGATCAAGGGTTTCACGTATGACCTGAGGACGGCCGTGATCCCCTTCATGTTCGTGTTCAATGCCGAGCTCGTACTCTATGGTGTGGAGAGCTTCGCCCAGGCCATGCTGATCTTCGCGATGGCGATCCTGGGCGCCTTCGCCTTCACAAATGCAGTGCAGGGCTGGTTTCTTACGAAGAACAAGTGGTACGAGGTACCCATTTATCTCATTGCCTCGGTGATCCTGTTCTATCCCGCGATAGTGACCCGGGTCTTCAACCTGGATCCGGGACTCCGATACTATATGTACCTGGTCGGACTTGCCGTTTACGCGTTTGCCTATCTCATCCAGAAGTCGAGGATCAGGGCTACGCTCCCCGGGTAGAAACAACGCGGGCTTTATGGTATAATAGAAATGGATAGGTGTATGCCGACCGGGGCGGCCTTAAGGGTCGGGGAAAGCCCGGCCTGGGTGGTACCGGACAGTATCGAAGCTGACAAGAAGGGGCTCCAGTATGAAGCGCGGAGTTATCGTGATTCTTCTGCTTATTGTTGGGATCTCAGTAACCTATAGGCTGATGGAAGGGCCGGGGCAACGCGGCGAGTTTACCAAGGAGGAGATCAGCCGGAAGATCAAGCAGGAGAAGGCCGAATTCAAGGCCGATCTTGCGGCCC
>JAUXGG010000411.1 GCA_030622265.1 Candidatus Eiseniibacteriota bacterium | reverse complement strand
GGGGATCAGGATAGCGTCGAACCCGCCCAGGAGGCTGGCCGCGGTCTCCTCCGTCACCTTGGAGGAATCCGTCCAGGTGGTCTTGACTCTGACGTCGTTCGCGATGCCGGCATGAATGAAAGCCTCGTTGATGCTCTTGTACGCGTCCTGCAGATCAATATACTTGCCCACGATGCTTATGCTGACCTCGCCACGCGGATTCTTGATCCGCTCGACCAGCCTGACCCAGTCGGTGAGGTCGGGATCCGGCCCTTCCAGGCTCAGCATGGAAACCACCAGGCTGTCCATCCCACCGGTGTGAAAAACCAGGGGGACTTCATAGACCGAGCCCACGTCCCGCGCCTCTATGACCGCCTCCCTCCTGACATTGCAGAAGAGCGCGATTTTCTGCCTGGCGTCTTCGGTCAAGACCCGCTGAGTTCGACACAAGAGGATGTCCGGCTGGATACCGATTTCCCGGAGCTCGCGCACGCTGTGCTGCGTCGGCTTGGTCTTGAGTTCCTTGGCTGCCTCGATATAGGGCACGAGAGTAAGATGCACGAAAACGGTGTTGTTCCGGCCCATCTCCAGCCTGATCTGCCGGATGGACTCGAGGAAAGGCAGACTCTCGATGTCTCCGACCGTCCCCCCGATCTCGGTGATGCACACATCCGTATCCCCGGCGTCCCCTACTCTCTTGATGCGGGACTTGATCTCATCGGTCACGTGGGGAATGACCTGGACGGTTCTTCCCAGGTAGTCGCCGCGGCGCTCGCGGCCGATTATGGAATCATAGACCTGTCCGGCCGTGACATTGTGGCCTCGAGTAAGACTCTCATCGAGGAAGCGCTCATAGTGGCCCAGGTCGAGGTCGGTCTCCGCCCCGTCATCGGTAACGAATATCTCGCCGTGCTGGAACGGACTCATCGTGCCGGGATCGACGTTAAGATACGGATCGAACTTCTGGATCGTCACCTTCAGGCCGCGCCTTTTCAACAGCATCCCGAGTGATGCGGCGGCAATCCCTTTGCCCAGTGACGACACCACACCCCCCCTGACGAACACGTATTTGGCCATCACCCGTTTCCTTTCGCGTTAATGGTACTCTCGACCTCGTCGACATCCCCGGGCACATCGACATGGGGTGTCACAGAATCCACGATTTCGACCTTCATTCTGATGCCCAGGTAGAGCGCGCGGAGCTGCTCAAGCGATTCCATCTTCTCCAGCTCGCACTCACCCGCGGCAGCGAGCGCACGGAGCGTGGGCAGGGTATACCCGTACACGCCAACATGCCTGAAGTACGGCGAACATTCTAAGTCGATATCCCTGCCCTGGGCAAGGAATTTCCCCGGGAACGGGATCGCCGACCGGGAAAAGCAGATGGCATACCCCTCTCTGTCAATAAGGACCTTTGCGACGTTCCGGTCGAAGACCTCGTGTCTCCAGCGGATCCTGGCCGAAAGCGTGCTCATGGCGGCTCCCTCAAGGAGCGCACGGGCACAGGCGTCGATATGATCGGGGTTGATGAGGGGTTCATCACCCTGGATGTTTACATAATAGGGGGCCTGGAGAATCTCGGCGACCTCCATCAGGCGGTCGGTACCGCTCGCGTGGTCGACCGAAGTCATCATGGCCTTGCCGCCGAAGGCCTCGACGGCATCCACTATTCGCCTGTCATCGGTGGCGACTATGACTTCCGAGAGAAGCGAAGCGCGGGAGGCCCTTTCATAGACATGCTGGATCATGGGCCTGCCGGCTATCGGCACAAGGGGTTTGCCCGGAAAGCGTGTCGAGCCATACCTTGCGGGAACGACTCCTATCACGTCATCCTGTTCAGGCACCTATGCTGTACGCCTCCTTACCCTTCAGGTACAGGTCGTCTCCGGTGGCGTCGATCGCGACGATCGCGGGGAAGTCCTTGACCTCCATGCGCCTGACCGCCTCGGCCCCGAGCTCCGGGTAGGCGATCACTTCCGCTTTCACTATGGACTTCGATATCAGGGCGCCGGCGCCACCGACAGCCGCGAAGTACACGGCGCCGTGCTCCTTCATCGCATCCTTGACGTTCTCGTCCCTGGGCCCTTTGCCGATCATGCCCTTGAGTCCGTTGGCGATCAGGGTCGGGGTATAGGCATCCATCCTGTATGAAGAGGTCGGGCCCGCCGAACCCACGGCAAAGCCGGGCTTGGCCGGCGCGGGTCCAACGTAGTAGATTATCTGTCCCGGAAGATCGAACGGCAACTCCTTGCCCTGCTCGATCAAATCGACCAGTCTCTTGTGCGCGGCATCCCTCGCAGTGTAAATGACGCCCGTGATGCTGACCTTCTCCCCTATCTTCAGGTCCTTGATCACATCATCACTGAGCGGTGTCGTGATAGTCTTGGTTTCTGCCATCTTGATTCCCCCACAGACCTCAGATTGTTCGCTCACCATGCCTGGAGGCATGGCAGTTCAGATTGACGGCCGCCGGCAGCGACGCGATGTGACATGGATGTGTCTCTATGTGCACATCCAGGGCTGTAACTCTACCACCCAGTCCCTGCGGGCCCACGCCGCTGTTGTTGATCCGCCTCAAGAGCTCCACTTCAATGTCGGCATAGAACGCATC
>JAUXGG010000371.1 GCA_030622265.1 Candidatus Eiseniibacteriota bacterium | reverse complement strand
GTGATCCCCATCGATACGGATCTCGCCCCGGGTGAGGTCTACCTGGCGGCCGCCGACTTGGACAGGGATTCTGCCGGAACGTTCGAGATCATCCTCATAGGTAAGGACGGTTGGGTGTGGGTGTTTGAGCCCGACGGCGACCCCGTCCCGAGATGGGGCCGCAAGATGCTGGCCGGAGTGGTGGCGCCCCCGGCGTTTGCGGACATCGACGGAGACGGCTATGCCGAGGTGATCCTGAATGACACGGACGGCAACTGCGTCGCCCTGCTTCATACGGGGAGCATAATGCCGGGCTGGCCCAATTCCTGGTATGGATGCAGCCTGCCGGACTGGGACGAGGGGTTCTTCCCGGCCGACAGGACCATCGCGCTTCCACCCCCCATAATCGGGGACTTCAGCGGCAATGATACTCTCGATGTGATACAGGGATCCCTGTTTGAGTGCATAACGGGGTGGGGGCCGGATGGTGAGAGGCTGCCTGGATTCCCGGTCACCTTAGGTGAGAGAAGCCAGGGATTTCCGGCGTCCTGGGGAGGGGGCTGCTCGGCCCTGGCGTTCGGCGACATCGACGGTGATGGCGTCGTGGATATCATGGCCGGCGGCGGAGATGGTTACCTTTACAGGTTTACCCACCTGGATGCCGAAGCCACCGACTTCGCTCTGGTACCCTGGAAAGCGGCGTATCACGATGTGACGCGCAACCTCGTTCTTCCCAGGGGGAGCATTATTCAGGACCCGTCGGCGGGTGACAGGCTGCTGGTCGACGGCAGTTTCCACGGTTATCCCAACCCTGCGGGAGGGAACGACCCCGCGACAGGATCGAAGACGGTGCGCTTCGTGTTCGAGACCGAGACGGGAGGATTCGCAACCATCGACATATATGACATCACAGGCGTCAAGGTCAAGACCGTCGACTACGATGCTACCTCACAGGTATCGAGGATAACGGTGCCGCCTCTGGATATCAGCGATCTCGGCAGCGGACTTTATGTGTGCAAGCTGAACCTCAGCGGTGGGAACGAGGATGTTACCGAGATATTCAAACTGGCGATACGTAGATAGGAGAATGAGGATGTTCCGTGGGCTTTCGGTTGCGCTGCTCGTTCTGGCGGCAAGCGCCCTGGCCTTGCCCGGTGCGCGATGCGGTGAGATGAACGAGTTCAGGCTCAATGCCCGCAGGTGTGTGGGCATGGTTACCGACGGGGCCGAGTTCGAGGAGACCCTTACTTCCCCGGCGGCGTCGGGACATACTGAAAAGTCGGTCGCGGGAGCGATGCTCCTTTCCGCCGCCATACCCGGCCTGGGCCAGATATATGCCGGCGGCACCCGGGGCTATGTGGTTGGCGGAACGATGCTTGCGGTTGACGTCCTCGCGGTTTCGCAGTACTTCAGCAACAACGGCAAGGGCGATGACATCAAGGACAATTACGAGAGGTTTGCTGCCGATCACTACGGCCGCGACCGTTTCTATGGCTATGTGAGAGACACGGTTGTTGTCTACAGCGGATACGATGGTTTTAGCTCCTGCACGGTTCCCGGCGAGTACGACAGTGCCGAGTGCTGGGATTCCATAAACGACGAGTTCCCGCTCTCAGAGCAGGATGATGCTCTCTTTTACGAACAGATCGGGGTCGAAGACAAGTATGTTTTCGGCTGGGATGATTGGGATCCATACTATTACGACAACCATGAGGACCTGTGGTATGGATGGGCCCCGTTCGACGCCTTCCCCAACGGTATCCCGACCAGTTCGCCCAACAAGGACAAGTACAATGACATGAGAACGAACGCGGACGATTACTACAGCAAAGCCGACCGGTTCGCGTGCATAATGGTAATAGGAAGGGTGGTCAGCATGGTGGACGCCGCCATCCTGGTCAAGTTGAGAAACACCGACCTGGCGGGTCTGGGCTCCAATCCCCGGCTGACCTTCGATGCGAAGCTCAGCGGCGATCCCAATTTCAAAGTCGCACTGAAGATGAGGTTCTAGCGCTGTGAAAGACGGTCTACGATTTGCGGGTGTGCTTCTTGCGGTGGCGGTGATGGCCTCCGCCGTGCAGGGTGGGGAAAGCCTTCAGGGCAAGTCCATGGCAAAGGCGCTGCTCTTTTCACTGGTCTTACCCGGGACGGGGCAGGAGTATATCGGGAGCCACAAGCGTGCCAGGGGAATGTGGGCCGGCGATGCGGCGGTGTGGACAACTTACGCCCTCTTTACCGTGCAGGGCAACAACCGTGAAGACAAGTATAAGGAGATGGCCTATCTGTTCGCGGATGTGAGTGGAGACCGCGATGACAGTTACTACCAGGCCATAGCATTCTATACGAGCAGCTATGACTACAATATCGATGTAAGAAGGGAAGCCCGGTACATCTATCCTTACGACCCGGACCTTCCGGATCAGTCGTCTGTCTTGGCGCTTCAGGATCAGTATGTCCTGGATCATGGGTACTTCGGTGGTGACGGCTGGGAGTGGGATGATGTCGGCCGGCAGCTCGAGTACAGGAATACCCGCATCGCCAGCAAGGAATCTCACAGGAGGGCGACGCTCACCATCGGGTTTGCGGTTCTGAACCGGATGGTCAGCATGATAGATGTCTACCTGACTTTCAAGCTGTCGGATGAGAAGAGGTTGTCCTCATTTCCTCGACTCATGGTGGAGCAGCAGGATAGGGAAGGCTTCCGAGTGTATCTGTCGACACCATTCTAAGTGACGGCGAGGGCCTATGCGCGCATCAGCGAATCTAACGATGGCGCTCCTCCTTACCCTCGTGCTTGTTTCACATCCTCTTGCGGGTAACGGGTCTGCGGGTGACGGGTCTGCAGGTGGCGGATCTGCCGACTCCGGCACGTTTGCAGGACCGGGCG
>JAUXGG010000080.1 GCA_030622265.1 Candidatus Eiseniibacteriota bacterium | reverse complement strand
CAGTCGCCGAGAAATTCGAAGCGATGGTCAATCTGGGCATTCTCAATAGTCGAATGAAGGATTTCTTCGACATCTGGCTGCTGTCTCAACTATCCGAGTTCTCCGGCAAGATATTGGCCTCTGCCATGGCCAGCACCTTCGAAACACGCGATACCGACATTTCTCAATACTCCTCGGTTTTCTCGGCTGACTTCATGGCAGACAGATCGAAGGCCACACAGTGGCAGGCATTCCTTGGAAGAACGGCTATTGAGCATGCGCCATCTCAGTTTAGCGCGGTGGTTGAAAAGATATCGGTTTTCCTGGGACCCCCAGCGGAAGCAGTCGCCAAAGGCACCGCCTTTAGGAGATCCTGGAGGGCGGGAGGGCCCTGGCAATAACAACGTGATATCCCGCCCAAGTGGTCTGGTGGCCACTTGAACCCTTCTTCAGACCAATTCCATCACTTGACGTGCCATTTCGACACACTGCCCACTCATCAGAAAGTTGCGAAAGTCGTCCCGTTTGGGGAGGCATTCGGGACATGGCGGCGCAATGGGAAGGGATACCTGCAATATCTAAGGAATGGAAAGATGAAAGGGCCCCCGCAGGGGCCCTTTCGTGCTTGGCTCACATAACAGGTTCACTGTCGCGTGATCAAGTTGAAGCGATGCTTACCAGGAACGGCCGCCACCGCCGCCGCCACCGCCCCGGGGCTTGTCGTTCCGAGGCTTTGCCTCGTTGACGTTCAGCGTCCGACCTTTGAGATCGGTGCCGTTTAGCGCCTCGATCGCAGCACGAGCCTCATCGTCTTTCGGCATCTCAACGAAACCGAAACCGCGTGACCGTCCCGTGAACTTGTCCGAGATGACGTTTGCGCTTGCAACCTCACCGTGATCTGCAAAAGCCTGGCGTAGCTCATCCTCGGTAATGTCATGTGACAGATTGCCTACATAGATATTCATTCTAATCTCCTATTTTGCCTTGAACAGTTATACCGGATTTGGACTTGGGATTAGCCGGGTGGATTACATCAGCCGCACATTTCGAATCCAACGGACTTTCAGTTCTTCCGAGCGTAGAGCTGTTCACATTAGTCTCTCTAACAGATTCTCCTGCTTCGCACTTCTTGGTGCTTCCAGAGCAACCAGGTTCGCGCTTGATCACCTCCGCGCCTTCCAAACCTGGCAGTCAATACACCGTGCGGCTGTGTTCTTCACAATCTGCATTCAGACTGTGACTATGTCAACTTAGTTGAGATATCGGCATAAGTCAAGCGAAGAAGAGTTCTTTTTTTGCTGCCCCGCCAGGCAATAGTCGTATCAATCTGGATCTCTACCCGCAGAGCGGCAATGCTGCCGTACGACTCTCAAAGGACATGGAGTTCACAGATTCTACGGAGATGGTATCCGTAGACAGCCAGTGCCATGGCAAGTCGAAAAGACCTGGGGCAACGGAAAAGCGTCCACCAGAGGAGATGCCAATAGTGAGCGCGCTCCTTGCCGATAATGCCCAGGCGGCAGATAGAACGAATGAACCCCAGTACGTGTTCGAAGTCCCATGAGGCTTTCAGCTCGGGCGGCTGATACTCTCGCAGGAAGGTCTTGACACGCTGATAGTAGGGCTTGGGAGCATATATGCGGCTCAGTATGTGCTTGTAGCCGTCCCTCAGTGCATCAAGGCTCATGACGGGGACGATGTTGGTCGTACCGTCTACATTGTCCCCCGACATCTCATCGAGCAGGCGGCCCGCTTGCTTCAGGCGTTCGTGAAGCCGCGTACCTGGCGGGGCTTGAAGCAGGCCGACCATCGCATTTACTATCCCGCTTTTCTGGATGAAATCAATCTGCCGCTGAAAGATCCCGGGAGTATCGCTATCGAAACCCACGATGAAACCCCCGTCCACCTGGAACCCAGCCCTTTGCATACGTTTCACGTCCTCGACCAGATTGCGGTTCATGTTCTGTTTCTTGCTGCATTCGGCCAGGCTAGCCTCATCCGGTGTCTCGATCCCTATGAAGACCGTACCGAAACCAGCCTCGCCCATCATCTGCATCAGCTGCTCATCGTCAGCCAGGTTTATGGAGACTTCAGTGCTGAAGAGCACGCCCCTCTTGTCTTTCCTCCATTCGATGAGCGCGGGCAAAAGCTCGGTCTTAAGACGTGCCTTGTTCCCAATGAGGTTGTCATCGACAAAGAAGACGTTCCCGCGCCACCCCAGGTCATAAAGGCCATCCAGCTCGGCGAGGATCTGCCCGGCGGTCTTGGTGCGCGGCCGGTGGCCGAACAAAGACGTCACATTGCAGAACTCACAGTCGAAGGGGCAACCGCGGGAGAACTGGATACTCATCGTGCCATACCGCTTCATATCGGCTAATTCCCACAAAGGAACCGGCGTCTCATGGATATCGGCAAATTCAGATGACGTGTAGACGTGCTTGGCGCACCCACGCTCGAGGTCCCTGAGAAAGTCCGGAAGGGTCAGCTCGGCTTCATTCAGTACAAGATGATCAACCTCTTCGAATTGATCAGGCTCCATCGTGAAGAGCGGCCCACCGGCTACGACCCTGAGGCCTGCCTCTTTGCATCGCGTGATGATCCGACGTGCTGATTCTCTCTGTACGGTCATGCCGCTGATAAAGGCGCAATCGGCCCACTCGAGGTCCTTGTTGCGGAGCTTCGTCACACTGGCATCGACCAGGCGCTTTGACCACTCTTGAGGCAGCATCGCGGCAACGGTCAGCAGACCCAGCGGTGGCGAATATGCCCTCTTGCGTATGAACTTAAGTGCATGTTTGAAGCCCCAGAAGGTATCTGGAGTCTCAGGGTTGATCAGTATGACATTCACGAGGCTATTATCCCTTCTGGTATTCATAGACTGTGCGGCATACTCCGGACTGCAAAGATGCCATCCGAGTACTGCTCACTCACAGTCCTCGTGCGCTGACCTCTCTGGTTAACGTACGGCACTAGAACTCGCGCTCCCTGAGATATAAGTACTTGATCCCCCATTAGTTGTCAACGGCAAACTCAGGGCCGGCGAGCAGCCCGGCGATCGTCACCACGGGTATGAAAGAGACAGACTTTCAATTGGGTGGTTCCAGTTGCACCGCCGGGAAGCAAGATCGTCATCGTCATCGTCATCGCCATCTGGAAGGCGACCGGCCGACCTCACGGCTACTGCCTGGAATTCAGAAAACCCGCGCAGGGATGACCCAGATCCCCGACTTGCTGAGCTTCTGAGAGAGGTTCGAGTCCGGGCCGCGGATCGCATTGATATGGATAATCTATTGATATACCATGGATTACACTAACTGGAGGGTCACACAGATGCTTGTTAACACCGATCAGGGCAATTAACTTACGTTAATGCTTGTAACTGTCGTTAACTTATGTTATGCTCCGGGCAGTGGAATAACATGAAGAAGAATGGAGAATGCATGCCGCCAAAAGGGTTCATTACCATCCCGGAGCTTGCCCGGCTCCTCGGAGTAAGCCGGATCACGGTCTATAACCGCGTTAAGAAGGGCAAGATCCCTGCGACAAGGGTGGGCCGTATCTACGTCATCACCGACCGGACCACCAGAGAGATCCTCGGCAGGAGGCTCTCCGCCAGGAGCAAGAGACAGATAGACGCGGCAGTACGCAGGGCGGTCGAGGAATACGGACAAGTGCTCAAGCGGTTGGGCAGGGAATAGTGAAGACCATAACCATATCAGAGGTCGAGTACACGGCCTTCAGGCTTGCCAAGGAACATCTTTCCTTCGATGAGCCCATACCTGATTTCTCCACGCGCGCCCCCAACCTGCTCGAGAGCTCCGTCCTGACCCCGTTCCAGACATTCTCGGGCAAGGCGCTTTATCCGACGCTGGTCACAAAGGCCGCCATCTTGTTCTACCTGATGATAAAGAACCACCCCTTCCGGAACGGAAATAAGCGGATCGCCATCACCACCCTGCTTACTTTTCTTTCCATGAACGGGAAGTGGCTCAGTGCCGACACCCAGGAGCTCTACAACTTCACGGTCTGGGTTGCGATGAGCCCGGCCCAGTTCAAGGACCAGGTGGTCGCCGCCGCCGAGAAGTTCGTCCGTGATCACCTGGTGAATGCCGAGTGATCTGTTTGTTTAAGGTTCCGCCACAGGACTTTGCTGGTACACTCTGGGGCACAATGGAGGAGTAATCGCAATGGAAGTGATGAATCAGTGGCTCCAGGACACTTTCGGACTGAGCCCGGCACTTCAGGGCAAGATCATCACTTCAATCCTGATAGCCGTGGGTCTCTGGGTTCTGGATACAATCATTCAGACCCTCGTCCGGCGCAGGGTCAAGGACCTGCGCCTCCGATACAACCTGAGAAAGACGTTCGGCTACATCATCTTCTTTACAGGTGCCATCGCCATAGTCAGGGTGTGGTTCGGCGCCTTCCAGCAGGCGTCCACTTATTTCGGCCTGCTCTCAGCCGGTATAGCTATAGCTCTCCGCGATCCCATAGTTAACCTCGCCGGTTGGGTATTCATAGCTCTCCGGCGCCCTTTCGCGGTGGGAGACCGGATCCAGATAGGTCAGCACTCCGGAGACGTCATCGATCTCAGGGTGTTCCAGTTCACGATTCTTGAAATCGGCAATTGGGTGGGAGCCGATCAGAGCACGGGGCGCATCATCCACATGCCGAACGGCAAGGTCTTCAGCGAGCCCCTCGCCAACTATGGCCAGGGCTTCGACTATATCTGGAACGAGATCCCCGTGCTCGTAACCTTCGAAAGTAACTGGAAGAAGGCAAAGGACATCCTTCAGCGCATCGCCTCAAAACACTCCGAGAGCTTGAGTGAAGCCGCAGCCAGGAAGGTCATGACGGCCGCCCAGAAGTTCATGATCTTCTACTCCGTCCTCACGCCCACGGTCTATACGAGCGTGCAGGAAAGCGGGGTCCTGCTTACCATCCGCCACCTTTGTGAGCCCCGGGGCCGCCGCACCCGGTCGGAAGCAATCTGGGAAAATATCCTGGACCAATTCGGCGTAGAGGACGATATAGACTTTGCATACCCCACCCACAGGTTCTTTGACAATGAGCGGGAGGGAAGGTCTTCACTCATGCCGCCCCATCTAACGGACACAGAACGCGGTCAGCCAGATAAAGGTTGATATCGGGAGGACTTCCACGCCGGAACGAATACCATGAAGAAGCATAAACCCCCTACCATCGAGTCGTTTGGGCTATTTCCAGGACGAACTCTGGTCAGGAAGTACCGGGTACTCTCCAAGCTTGGAGAAGGCTGGGAGGGCGAGGTCTACCGGGTCACGGAGATACGAACCGGGATCGAACGGGCCGCCAAGATCTTCTACCCTCAACGGAATCCGAACAACCGGACCCTCAAGCGCTATGCCCAACGGCTGCATAAGCTCCGCAACTGCCCGATAGTGCTTCAGTACCATACCGATGAGGTCTTCACCTTCAGGAGGATCCCGGTCTCTTTCATGGTGTCTGAGTATGTCGGCGGGGAGATGCTCCTGGATTTCCTCAAAGGCCGGCCCGGGCGAAGACTGCAACCCTTCGAAGCCCTCCACCTCCTTTATGCCCTCGTCAAAGGCGTGGAGTCCATACATGCGCAGAATGAGTATCACGGTGACCTCCATGCCGAGAATATCATTGTCCGGCGCTTTGGCCTCGAGTTTGATCTTAAGATCCTGGACATGTTCTACTGGGACTTCCCCAAAACGGAGAACCGCCGCGACGATGTTTGCGACCTGGTGAGAATCCTCTATGACTCGATCGGCGGGGCGAAGCACTACTCACACCAGCCTGATGCAATCAAGTACATCTGCTCCGGTCTCAAGAGATCCCTGATTCTCAAGAAGTTCAGGACTGCCTCACAGCTCAGGAAGCACCTCGACGCGATGCAGTGGTAATACCCCAGAACGCAGGCAGTCCCCGGACAGATTGCCCAAGGTTCCACCACGTGTTAGACCTATAAGTGTTAGGCCTATTAGAAAGAAGCAGCTTTCCATTGTATGGGGGATATGAACATGGAGCGCGCCAGATCAGCCATATTCATCCTGCTCGCCGCTCTCGCGTGCCTTACCGTGCCCACGGCGGGTCTCACGCAGATCGGCGACTATACCAGCCATCAGGTAACCGATACGGGCCTTCTGGTCGTAGCCAGCGGGGATACCCTGCTCTTCAGTCTCTATGCCCCTGACATTGTCCGGGTCGACTTCCGTCCGGGTGGGGCCGGTCTCGCGGACTCGACCCCTGTTGTGATACGCGAACCATCGGCGCCATCCTCCCGATGCAGCGCGTGATGGATTATGTCGGCGCGGAGCCGGTTGACACCTTGCTCCTGCAGATTTACCCCTTGTTCTCCAGCACGCTCGAGACCTTCACCCTCTATTCGGATACTCTGGCCGCATACTCGTCACAACAGGAGATTCTTGATGCAGGCGACGGTTACTTCTATGATGCCGGCAGGAAAGTGCTGCTGATCAAGTTCGAGCATGTCATTACTGTGACGTCGGGAATCCGTGTCGTCGGGATTGAGCTTCCGGCGGGAATATCCACCACAGAGCCTGAAACCGGGAAAGCGCACCGGGGATCTACTTCTGCAGGCAATCCACCCAGGAGAACAGCCAGACCCGGAAGATGATACTCATCGAATAAGGCCTAACAGTAAGTAGCGCTCCCCGGACCTGGCGTGTCTTGCATGGCAATCTTCACCTTCGGGATTCAGCTCTGCTTTCCTCACTTCCCTTCGGTGTGGGTCTTGATGTACTGAAGCCTCTCGAAAAGCTCCGGGTGTTCGCTTTCAGCCTGGCTGAGCTTTCCCCGGAAGTCATCGACGCTCGCGAAGCCGTGCTTCTCCATCCAGGCTTGCGTGTCAGCAAGGATCTTACCTATCTGTTCGATACCGTGCAGATACAGCCCGGAGCAGACCTGGACGGCTGAAGCGCCTACCAGCAGTTGCTTGATGAAACCTTCGCCACCATGGGCGCCGGTTGTCGCAGCGAGGTCGCATTTAACGCGTCCCGCCAGCAGGCCTATCCAGCGAAGGGGCAGGCTTATCTCATCGGGAGAGCTGATCTTGAGGCCCGGCGCGAGCTCGATCTTCTCAATATCCACGTCCACCTG
>JAUXGG010000362.1 GCA_030622265.1 Candidatus Eiseniibacteriota bacterium | reverse complement strand
TGCTCGCCATTGACCTGGGCGGGGCGACAACAGATGTCTTCAGTGCCGTCAACGGGAGAGTCTTCCGCACGGTGAGCGCCAATCTGGGGATGAGCTACAGCATCCGGAATGTGGCCGAACTCGGAGGTATCGCATCGATCCAGGGACTTCATCCTTCCGATCTTACCGAGACCGAGCTCTGGAACCGAATAGGTAACAAGCATCTGAATCCCACGCGGCTTCCGGGTACATCAGAGGACATGATGACCGAGTGGGCGGTAGCGACCATCGCGATCAGGGAAGCCGTGATGGAGCATCTGCACGTGATGGAGACCGCGCCTGATGAAGTCTCGCAATTCAGGCCGGATATAGATGACCTCATTCGCGGCCCCAGGCGTAACTGGAAGAAGGAACTTCACCCGGAAGGCAGGATCGAGCTGCTGCTTCAGGACTATGACCTGGTTATCGGCAGCGGGGGAATACTCTCGCATTCCCCGCGCGGGGCCGCCGCGATGATCTTGATCGATGCGCTCCAGCCTGTGGGCGTGGTGGAGCTGGCCGTCGACAGCGCCTTCATGTTCCCGCACCTGGGCGTGCTTGCGGAGGTGAATGCAGACCTGGCGAGTCAGCTCTTCTATGAGCTGGGTCTTGCCCGGTTGGGTACAGTCTATTCGCCCGGCGGCCATGATGAGCCGGAGTCGATCCGGGTGGCGGGAGAGACAAGCTCGGGCAGGAACATCGATGAAAGCGTCTCCGGTGGTGAGGTGCGCGCTATTGAACTTACCGAGGAAGAAGAGATGAGCATACCCCGGACGGGGGAGGAAGGCGTAAATGCCTTCACAGTCAGGGGCGGAAGTTGCGGTCTCATAGTAGATAACAGACTGAGACCCATCGGGGCAGGCGCCGAGGCTCTTCTCGGTGGAACCTACGTGCCGGCAGCGGCCCGGGCATCCGAGCAGGAAGAGATTGTCATAAAGGGTGCGATCAGGCTCAATCGCGAGCTCGCCATCCCGGGAGAGGTATTCGTAGCCAAGGGTGACAAGGTCAAGACCGACACGCTAATCGCCCGGAGCGCCCGGCAGTTCCTGCGGCCCTTCTTTATAGAAGTGGCCCGGTCCCTGGGCATTCCGCCTGAGGAGACAGGGCAGTATCTTGTAAAGGGCATCGGCGAGGAAATCGGTCTTGGAGATGTTATAGCCAAGCGGCCGAGGAAGGGGCTTTCGTTCAAGACGGTGCGGTCCAATGTCCGGGCGAGAATCGAGAAGATCCTGCCCAATGGCACGGTGGTGGCGCGGGAGCTGCCCGAGCTGGCGAGAGAGTACACCACGGTCAAGGTCGCGGAGGACTTGGGGAGGCCGGCCTGGCAGATGAAGCCTTATCTCAGGGTCGAGCGGGGCCAGCCCGTCGAGCGGGGCCAGTGGCTCGCCGCCGATGTGGGCTCCGGGGGAATCAAGTACAGCGCATCGCCTGTAAGAGGCAAGGTCTACCGGATCGACCATGGCTTCGGGATGGTCATAATCGAGCCGCTCCTTGAGGAGCTGGAAGTACGGGCCTGGCTGCCGGGCAAGGTCGCGGAGGTCTCCGACAAGGGTTGTGTGGTGGCTGGAAGGGGAACAGTCATACGGGGCATCTGGGGCCTGGGCCATGAGACAAGTGGGACGATTACGCTGGGAGAGCCGGGACCGGGCAAGGTGGTGGTACGGCACTTCGCCGATGCCGCACTGCTCGAGCAGCTGGCCGAATGTGGAGTGGCGGGTCTGGTGGCCGGGGGACTGGACCTGAAAGACATGCTCGGTGCCGAGCCCTCGTTCACGATTGTTGTCACCGGGGGATTCGGAAAGCAGGAGATCAGGCCCGAGGTGTATCGACTGCTGGAAGCCTATGCAGGCAAGCTTGCGCTCGTTGATGGAACCACCCAGCTCCGCGTGGGTGTCAAGCGTCCCAGGGTGATACTCCCGGCGGTCTAGGTTACCCTGGAGCCATGGACTACCGTCGGGGTTGGAAAACCGGCGCCGCGTATCCTCAGGCGCTACACATCCTGAACCTAAGTCTCGCATATTGCAGCTCACTTTCACCCGTTCTGCACTCCACCATTGCATTTTGCTAATCCTTCGCTTCAGTAACCCCACGTAATTGCTTGATACCGCACAAGATAGCAGGTGTCCGCCTGGCACGGCCCTTGCACTTGCACTCAGCGGGGAGGTGGTCTTTCTTGGCTGAATTGCGCCGGCATCCTGTTTCAGGTGAATGGGTGGTCATCTGTCCCGAGGCCAATGGTCTCACAGGGACAGACGGTGGGAACGGGTGCATCTATTGCCCGGGTCATGAATCTGAGACGGGGCCGGAAATACAGCGCAGAAATGATGGGGGCGACTCTACGACTTCGGGCTGGCGGGTACGAGTGGTAGCTGAGTCGCCCCCGCTTTTTCATATAGAAGGGGAGTTTTTCAAGAAGGCCGCCGGACTCTGTGACAGGATGGAGGCCATCGGAGCGCACGAAGTTGTGATCGAGAGCCCGAACCATGACACCGAGTTCGAAGATCTCGATGAAGCGCAGGTTGTGGAAGTGCTCGATGTACTGAGGGAACGTGCGATGGACCTTGGGAGGGACCCGAGGCTGAGACAGGTCCTGATATCCAAGATCCGCAAGTCGGGTGATGGCGCCTCGGGTGATGGCGTCTCGGGCAATGGCGTTTCGGGCAACGGCACACCGGCGCATCCGCGGTGGCATATCGTTTCCACTCCCTTTGTGCCCGCCCAGATGAAGGGCGAGCTCAAGGGCTCAGCCCGCTACTTCAGTTACAAGGAGCGCTGTGTCTTCTGCGACTACATCCGCCAGGAGAAGAAAGCGGGGGACCGCATCATCTGCGAGAGTGAGCGTGCCTTTGCGGTCTCGCCCTATGCCGCTTGTTTTCCATACGAGGCATGGGTGCTTCCCACCACTCACTTGCCCGATTTCGGCCGGGCGGCGTGGGAGGATCTGGAGGGCGT
>JAUXGG010000182.1 GCA_030622265.1 Candidatus Eiseniibacteriota bacterium | reverse complement strand
TGGAGGAGCCGCCGGCGCACGTGGTGTTTGTGTTTGCGACCACCCAGCCTCTTAAGGTCCCGCAAACCATCGTCTCCCGCTGCCAGAGATTCGACTTCAGGCGCATTCCTGCAAGCATGATCTCCGAGAGGCTCAAGCAGGTTTGTGAGACCGATGGTTACAAGTGTGACGAGAGCGCTCTCGCCCTGATCGCGCAGCGGGCCGAGGGAAGCATGCGCGACGCCCAGAGTATGCTCGAGCAGGTCCTTGCCTTCAGCGGAGGCAGTGCTAAGGATGAGGACATCGGATCCATAATGGGGTTCCGGGGAAGCGAGGCGGTTTCCGCTATCGCCGGGGCCGTGATAGCGGGCGATGAGGCAGAGGTGCTTAACCTGCTCGGTGAGGCTTTCGACGGGGGAGTGGACCCGCTTGACGTGGTTGCCTCGCTTACCGAATGGACAAGGTTCCTGCTCATTGCTTCGATCGATCCCAGGTCACGCGAGCTGCTTTCATTAACTGAAGAGACCAGGAAGAAGCTGGTCAAGATGGTCAAGGGGGTCTCCACCGAGCATCTCCTGAGCCTCCTTTCGATGATCGCGGACGCGGAGAATAACATCAAACGCGCCAGCCACCAGCGATATCTTTTGGAGACCGTGGTCCTGAGGATGGCCAATGTCAAAGCTATCGCCAGGGTCTCCGACATAGTCGAGATGCTTAAACAACCCGGCACCGGCAGCGGATCGGGCGCCGGCAGCGGATCGGGGGGAAAAGCTCCTGAGTCCGAGCCGGAGACCCCGACCAGGGGCCGGACTAAGTCTGCTGCCCCGGGCAGGTCGGATGAGAGCAAGGCGGAGAAGAGTAAGCCGGGTAGGGCCAAGCCGGACAAGGGTAAGTCAGGCAATAGCACGGCGGACGGGATTGCGGCGGGTGTAGGTATGCCTCTTCCCGGGTCCGACACCGCGTTCGATGGGTCACCAAAGGCTGGTGATGTCATACACTCCTGGCAGGATGTTGTCGAGCAGCTGAGGGAGACCAAGATCGGCCTGGCCTCGATCCTCGACCTATGCGAACCGCCGCGGCTCTCCGAGGGCGTCTGCTGGATTGATGTGCCCAGCTCGTTTCACGAGAGCCAGGTCCGCAAGGGCCAGAACCTGAGGATATTGACAGAGCATGTGCAGAAGCTTACCAATACCTCGGTGACGATCAAGACCAGGGTGAAGATTAAGGAAGAAACCAGGGCGGCAGCCGTAAACGGGGGTGGGACCGGTGGTGGGGCCGCGACCGGACCCGAAGCTGGGACTGAATTCGAAGCCAGACCGGAGATGAGAGGACCCGTCGAGCCCCAGGCAGTCGACATCGCCTCTGTGGTCAAGAATGATCCCGTTGTCCGGGCGCTCGTGGAGAATCTTGGTGGCAAGGTCGTCGGAATACGGCGAAGGAAAGACGGTCCGCAAGGCGAAAGGACGGCCTGAGGAGGTGAGTTTTCTTGCCTAAGAAGTTCGATTTCATGAAGCAGGCTCAGAAGCTCCAGAGTGAGATGCAGCGAGTCCAGGAGGAGCTTGGAGACAAGACGGTGGAAGCCACAGCCGGTGGTGGAATGGTGACGGTGGTCGCCAACGGGAAACAGGAGATCGTCAGTCTCAAGATAGACCCTGAAGTCGTGAACAAGGACGACGTGGAGATGCTGGAGGATCTCATTGTAGCGGCTGTGAATGAGTCAAAAAAGCGTGCACAGGAACTTGCGATGAACGAGATCGGAAAGGTGACCGGAGGGCTCGGAATCCCCCCCGGACTCATTTGAAGAGGTAGAACTTGCTTGGAAGTTCGGAGAAAATCGAGAGGCTCATTCAAGAGCTTTCTAAGATGCCTACCATCGGCAGAAGGACCGCTCAACGCATAGCCCTTTATCTGCTCAAGGCTCCACGTGGAGAGGTGACTTCTCTGGTCAATGCCCTGGTCGAGATGAAGGACAATGTAGGATACTGCGCGGAGTGCGGAGCGATCACCGAAAGTGATCCCTGCGCGATCTGCGCGGACCCGAAGCGGGAGCGTAGTGCGATCTGTGTGGTGGAGGAACCCGGCAATGTCATGGGAATCGAGAAGACGGGCGAATACAGGGGGCTCTATCACGTGCTCCATGGGAGGCTCTCACCGCTTGACGGGGTGGGGCCGGAGGACCTCTCAATAGACCGGCTGACCGAGAGGATAAAGGCCCTGGGTGTCAAAGAGGTCATCATAGCGACCAACCCTACTGTGGAAGGGGAGGCTACGTGCAGTTATCTTGCTCAGGTTGTCAAGCCCCTGGGGGTGAAGATCACCACTATTGCCCGGGGAATTCCCATGGGAAGTGATCTTGACCTGGCCGACGAGATGACCCTGGCGAGATCGATCCAGGGGCGTGGCGAAGTTAAATAGAGGAATACCCGGGAGGATAAGATGAGCGAAATGCTGGAGATCAGGTGGCACGGTCGGGGAGGCCAGGGTGGTAAGACAGCTGTATTCATGCTTGCCGAGTCGCTCGTGGAGCAGGGCAAGTACGCGCAGGGCTTCCCGGATTACGGGCCCGAGCGCATGGGAGCCCCGGTGCGTGGCTACAACCGCGTAAGCGACGAACCGGTGCGGCTCCACTGCGGCGTGAATTCGCCGGGAATCGTGGTGGTCCTGGACGCGACACTGATAGCAGGCAGTGATGTCGTGTCCGGGCTCAAGCCCGGCGGCAAGGTGCTGGTAAACTCATCCAAGCCGCCTGAGGAGATGCGCAAGATTCTCGGACTCAAAGACGGCAGCGTCTACACGGTGGACGCGACGGGGATCGCCCTGGAGGAGATCGGCCGGCCGATTCCCAACTCACCGATGATCGGCGCGCTGCTCAAGGTAACCGACCTCGCCGAAATCGACAGCCTGGCGAGGCTGGTGGGCAAGAAGTTTGAAGCCAAACTGGGCGCCAAGGCCGTCGAGGGCAATATTAAGGCGATGAAGCGTGCATACGAGGAGGTAAGGGGCAACCAATGAAAGAGAAAGGTTGGAAGGACCTGGCTATCGGGGGGAGGATCGACGAGGCGGGTTGTGCCGAGAAGTTCGAGACCGGTTCGTGGCGGACCTTCAGACCGGTACGCGATGAAGAAAAGTGCACGCATTGCCTGAGATGCTGGATCTTCTGTCCCGACTCCGCCATAGAGGTCAAAGACGGCAAGGTAACCGGCATCGATCTCGACCACTGCAAGGGCTGCGGCATCTGCGAGAAGGTATGCCCGCCGAAGATCCATGCGATCGACATGGTCCAAGAATCCGAGTTGAGTAAAGAGGAGTAAATGCGATGAAGAGCATTGCTACCAAGAAAGTGATAGTGCTGACCGGGAATGACGCCGTGGCCGAGGCCATGCGCCAGGTCAACCCGGATGTGGTGCCGGCCTATCCGATAACCCCCCAGACCGAGCTGATGCACAAGTTCGCGGGCTACGTGTCCGACGGCGACGTCAAGACCGAGTTGGTCCTTGTGGAATCCGAGCACAGCGCGATGAGCGCGGCGGTCGGAGCATCGGCGGCCGGCTCGAGGGTGATGACGGCGACATCGGCCAATGGGCTGGCGCTGATGTGGGAGATAATCTACATAGCCGCTTCCACCAGGTGTCCCATCGTGATGGCCGTTGTTAACAGGGCGCTCTCCGGCCCGATCAATATCCACTGCGACCACAGCGATTCGATGGGCGCCCGTGATGCCGGCTGGATCCAGCTGCACTCGGAGAACGCCCAGGAAGTCTACGATAATGTCCTGCAGGCGGTGAGGATCGCCGAGGACACGGATGTGCGCTTGCCCGCGATGGTGTGTCTTGATGGCTTCATCATCAGCCATACGATCGAACCCCTGGAGGTGAATTCGGATACTACCGTGCAGGAGTTCATCGGGGACTTCAGGCCGGTTCACAATCTGCTGGACAGTGACAAGCCGTTCACCTTCGGCCCGCTTGATTTCCATGACTACTACTTCGAGCACAAGATGCCGCAGGTTAAGGCCATGGAGAAGGCCCCGAACGTGATCGAGAGCGTCGGAATAGAGTACGGCAAGCTCACCGGCAGGGAGTACGGCCTCATCGAGCGCTATAAGACCGAAGATGCGGAACGCATAGTGATAGCCTTAGGCTCCACTTGTGGCACTGCCAAGGCCACGGTGGACGATCTCCGGGAGAAGGGCGAGAAGGTGGGCTTCTTGAAGATCAGGTGCTTCAGGCCCTTCCCGGTCAAGGAAGTAAGGGAAGCCTTGAGCGGTGCCAGGGCCGTAGCGGTGCTGGACCGCTCGGTTTCCTTCGGCGCGCAGGGAGGCCCCGTGATGATGGAAGTCCGCTCGGCGCTTTATGGTGAGACAGCACCGCCGATCAAGGGCTATATCTACGGGCTGGGCGGCCGCGATATCAATCCCGACCACATAGGCCAGGCCTTCGATGAACTGAAGGACATCGCCTCGAGTGGAAAGAGCTCAGACGAGACGTGATTCCTGGGTGTGAGGGAATAGGAGGTCAGAGGTGCCAAGCATAAAGGAACTATCCAAGCGAGAAGAGTTACCCACGGGCGGCCACCGGGCGTGCGCCGGATGTGCCGCTACCATCATCGTGCGGCAGGTACTTTTGGCCGCGGGCAAGGATGTGGTCGTCGGATGTGCGACGGGCTGCCTCGAGGTGGTGACCACCATTTTCCCGTATACTGCCTGGAAGGTGCCCTATATCCATAATGCGTTCGAGAATGTCGCTTCGACCGTGAGCGGCGTGGAGTCCTCTTACAGGTCGCTCAAGCGCCAGGGCAAGATAACCAGGGACATGCGCTTCATCGC
>JAUXGG010000149.1 GCA_030622265.1 Candidatus Eiseniibacteriota bacterium | reverse complement strand
TGCTTCTTCTGTTGATCAGCTGAACTCTACTAACCGGTCTGATCAACCCTACGGCCGGTCTGATCAGCCTTGCAGCCGGGACCGGATCAGAATTCGGTCTTGCCGCTGAAGTTGAAGCTCTTGATCTTGAGCCCCGGCAGCAGCGCCGCTCCCATCCAGTCGGATATCATGAGCTTGGGCTCGCGGGTTATCATCTCCACGTTCGAGAAGGCGTCAAGCATGCTGTGCGTGAACCTCAGGTTCTTGACAGGGTACTTGATCTTGCCGTTCTCCACGAAGAAGGTGCCGTCCCGCGTCATTCCTGTAAACAGCGCCTTCCTGGGTGCAAGCAGGCCGTTCACGTAGTGGAAGCGCCTGACGAAGAGGCCCCGCTCCATGGAAGCGATCATCTCCTCTTCGGTCTTATCACCCGTGGAGAAGAAGGTGTTGAGTGGAAGGGCCGATACCTCCTCATCGGGCGGAAGCGCGTGCCCCGTGGTAGCGGTCTTTCCCTTCCTGGCGCTGATCGTGTTATGGACCACCCCTCTGGCGATGCCGTCCTCTATTATGTTCACGCGCTGCTTGGGAACGCCCTCAAAGTCAAACGGCAGGGGGACTCCGGCCGGATCGAGCCCGTCGTCCCAGATGGAAATGTTCTTTCCCATTATGCTCTCGCCCACGTTCCCGCTCATGAAGCTCCTCCCGTCCTGGAAGGAGTCGGCGCCGAAGCCGATATAGGAGAGCCAGTTCATGAGGCTGTTAAGCGCATAAGGGGTTATCACCACATCATACTGGCCTTCCTCGAGTTCCCGGGGGTTCTGGCTTTCCGCGCAGGTCCGGGTCGCCTCCTCGCCCAGTTTCCCGGGATCAAGATCGCCGATATTGAGGCACGAGGAATCGGCATAGCCGGAGCTGGTGGGGGCCATGACCACGGTGTTCATGAACACCGAAGTGAACCTGTGATACTGCTCGGTCCCGAGCGAGTTCAAGAAGGCCAGTTCCCTGGCGGATGTCGAGTGGGAACCCGCGGCCAGGAAGTTGAACCTGCCTGCGGCGTCGATCACCGCCTTGACATTCTCGGCTCTCCGCTGCGGGCTGCACTCCAGGGTCTCGGCGTGGAACGCATCGATCCGGGGGGCGCGCTCCGAGCGTGCAAACCCCTCGAAGTTGGGGTTGGGTACCTGCGCCTCCGCGATATCGGCGGCCTTCTTCGCAAGCTGACCGAGCGATTCAGCGTCGGTCATGTTGGATGTAGCCACCCCGATCTTCTTTCCCTTCGCGACACGCAGGTAGACCACATTGTCCTTCTCAAAAACATTCTGATGGATGGTCGAGTTTGCGAAGCGTGTCAGCGCACTCGAGCCGCCCACCAGGATGGCCTCAGCCTGATCGGCCTCGACCATCGATACCACTCTCTTCAGGATTTCCAGTGCTTTGTTCTCACCTAGCATGTCAGACACCTACCCTTACTTTTCTGAATCTGGACGGGGCAGCTCCGTGAGCCACGTGAGCCACCTGCATGGGTTCACCCTTGCCGCAATTGGGAATGCCCCAGATTTGCCAGTGCTTCCTGCTGCAGACGGCGTCGCAGGAAGCCCAGAACTCCGGCGTGATCCCGGTGTATACAGCGTTCTTGACCAGACCCCCCAGTTTTCCATCCTTGATCCTCCAGGCGACCTGGGTGCCGAACTGGAAGTTGAGCCGCTTATCATCAATGCTCCAGCTCTTGTTGGAATCGATCAGGAGCCCGTCCTTGGTGTCCTTTATGAGATCGTCGAAATCCCACTGGCCCGGCTCGAGGTTGATATTGGTCATGCGGATCAGCGGTATCCGGTTCCAGCCGTCCGCCCTCATGCATGCATTGCTCTTCTGATGGAGCTTGGACGCGGTCTCGCGGGAGGTGAGATATCCCACGAAGAGCCCGTCCTTGACCACAGGCGTCCGCTGCGCCGGGACTCCCTCGTCGTCATAGCCGAAAGTCCCCAGTCCGCCCTCGCAGGTGGCATCCTGGTAGATCGAGACCTGCTCTGAGCCGTACTTGAAGTTGCCCATCTTCTCCACGGTAAGGAAGCTGGTGCCGGCGAAGCTTGCCTCGGTGCCGAAGACCCGGTCGAGCTCGGTCGGGTGGCCGCATGACTCGTGGATCTGTAGCGCCAATTGCGAGCCGCCTATGATCAGGTCTATCTCACCCGTCGGGCAATCGGGAGCTTTAAGGAGCCCCGCCGCCTCGTCTGCGGTTTGCTCCGCATGGTCCGGCAGGCGCATATCCTCCATAAACTCAAAGCCGCGGCAGGCCGCATCGCCCCAGGAGTTGGGGTAGGAGCGTCTCTGCACGTCGCCGTTGCTCAAGGCCGTGGCGGCGATTCCGCCCCCGGCCTCATAAATGGTCTGCTCGATGTCGGAGCCCTCGGTGCTCAGGAACAACTTGTCGATCCGGAAACTGCATCGAGCCCTCGGCTACCTTGACCGCGGCATTCCGGCGCATGATCTTGTCGGCCTCGAGGAGTATTTTTATCTTGTCATCCAGGGATACCTCAAACGGATTCTTGACGATCCTGGTTTGGTAGGTGTCTACCTTCGCTTCCTCCTCGCTCAGGTCGATATCCCACTTCTTCAAGAGCCTGGTGGCCCGGGCGATCTCGATGGCCTCCTGCGCCACCCGTGCGGCCTCGTCCTCCGAGAGGGTGGAGCTTGAGGAGAATCCCCAGCATCCATCCACGATCACGCGGATCCCGAACCCCCGGGACGTGGTATCGCTTATGGAGTCAACCGAGCCGTTCTTGACCTTGAGCCGTTCGCTCCGCGTGGTTATCAGGCGGGCGTCGGCATAGTCAACGGTCTTCCTGATCCCGTCCAGCACGTTCTTCAGCGCGTCTTTCACCTCAATCTCCCCCTTCAGGTTCGTTTAAGATTGACATAGCCCTAAGATTCAAGCACGCCCGCCGGTCTCTTGTCAACCCTACGCCGCCAACCCTCCCCGGCTCCCCGCCCCGCCGCCCCAAATTCACAATCCCGGGGTCAGGTACCGCTTTGTGAATTCACAAAGCGGTACCTGACCCCCCACCTGTGAATTCTGCATTTGTGGCGTGGCATGAAGGGGCATATGTTAGGATAGATGACTCGCACAGACGGGAGTGACATGAAACAGGCCGGGAACTCAGATAACGCGGCCGGGCCGGAGCCGGGGCTCCATAGAAGCGTTGCGCGACTGGCATGGCCCGCCAGCATCGAGTTCCTCATCATGACCAGTATCATCTTCGCCGATATCCTCTTCGTCTCCAGGCTCGGCACCGAGGTCCTGGCTGGCGTCGGCATATCGGTGACGGTCTTCCGGGTCTTCTACGAGCCCTTTCACTCGGTCGCGGTGGCATCCACCACGGTGGTCGCTCAGGCATATGGTGCCAGAAACAAGCAACTTGCCTGTCGCGGTGCCGCCCAGTCTGTGCTGCTTGCCCTCATCCTGGGTTTCATATCGGGGGGGATAGGAATGCTGGTCGCCTCCCACGCCATGGCCTTTATGGGTGCCGACGGCCTGGTGCGCCAATCCGGTATGATGTACATGCAGATCAGTCTCCTCGCCTCGCCTTTCTATGCTGTGGCCATGGCCGGTGGCGGTGCCCTAAAAGGGATAGGCGATACCCGGACACCCATGCTCTATACGCTCATAGGCAGCGTATTCAAGATCGTCTTGAGCGCCGGTCTCGTGTTCGGTAAGTGGGGTCTGCCGGCCCTTGGAGTGAAGGGAGCCGCCATAGGTTCGGTGTTTGGCTACGGGCTCAGTGCAGCCCTGATAACCTGGAAGCTCTCGAGAGGATTCGACGGGATGCGTATCGGCATCAGGTCATTCCTGCCTGATCTTGCATTGCTCTATAGGATTCTGCGCCTGGCCTGGCCCGTTGCCGCGGAGCGTACGGTCATGCGGCTCGGTTTCGTTTTCTATATGTGGGTGGTAAGCGCCTTGGGGACTGTTGTCCTGGCTGCCAACCAGATCGCCCTTCGCCTGGAATCGGTTTCCATAACCGTGGGGTTCGGTTTCACCATAGCCGCAACCGCCCTGGTGGGCCAGGCGGTCGGCCGCAGGGACTTGAAGTCTGCCGAGGACAGCGCCTGGGCGACCATGAGGCTCTCTGTCGGCGTGGCGGCCGTGATGACCGTTGTCCTCATCCTCATAAGGCACTGGGCGGTCGACATGTTCAGACCTGAGGCTGATGTGAGGGAACTGGCCGTGACCTGTCTCGTGATCGGGGCCTTCGAGCTGCCGGCCCTCGCAGCGCTCTTCACTTTCGCGGGGGCATTGAGGGGAGCGGGGGATACCAGGAGCCCCATGATCGTGGCCCTGGTCGGGACCTTCCTCTTCAGGCTGCCCTTAGTCTACCTGCTGGGCGTCCATTTTGGGCTTGGCCTTAAGGGGATCTGGTACGGTACACTCATTGACTGGATAGGGCGAGCTGTTCTTATGTATCTCATCTTCCGAACCGGGAAGTGGAAGGAAAAGGCCTTCGTCGAAGATGAGGAGATCGCCAAACCCTTAAAGTAGCTTTGATGGAAGGAGGTTCGCGATGAAGAAGGTTGTTGCGACCGTGAAGAGTGGTACCTGCAATCAGGGCTTCCATAAAGAGGGAGATTCTTGGACCATCGGGGAGCTTACTCCTGAGGGAATGTGCACGTCGGCATTCGATGCCATATTCCCGCTGGTGCTCACCCTGCAATGCGGTGGAAGTCTATTCTGGGAAAAGGATCCTCACGTCACCTGCGCTTCGTGCCCGGATGACACGGGCCTGGTGTTCGAGGTCAGGCTCGCCGACGAGTAGCCATGGGCAAAAGAACTGAAAGCGGGCAGCTTGAGGGCAAGATACCCCACGGCATTCTGAGCGAGCTTCTATCCAGGCTCACGCCTCCCGGCCGGGAGGTAATAGTCGGCCCGGCCATTGGCGAGGATGCCTTCGCGGTCGGGGTGGGAAGGACGACCCTGGTCGGCTCGACCGACCCCATTACCTTCACTGCCAAGCATGCCGGCTACTATGCCGTAAACGTCAATGCCAATGATGTCGCCACGATGGGCGCCCGGCCCAGGTGGTTCCTTGCCACCGCGCTCGTTCCGCCGCGAACCCGGAAACGCTTTCTCGCTTCCCTCTTTGATCAGGTTGACAAGGCCTGCGTGGAGCTGGGGATTCGCCTCTGCGGCGGGCATACCGAAGTGACCTCCGCTGTTACCCGCCCCGTGGTGGTGGGTGCGATGCTGGGTACGGTCGAGAAGAAGAGGCTGGTGAGGCCCGGCCGTGCGAGAGCGGGTGACAGGGTGCTGCTTACCAAGCGGCTCGCCTTGGAGGGTACGTCCATCATTGCCCGGGAGCGGAGGAAGGAAGTG
>JAUXGG010000295.1 GCA_030622265.1 Candidatus Eiseniibacteriota bacterium | reverse complement strand
GAAGATGGTGGACAGCCAGCAGAACGTGCTGGACACGGGGCTGTTTAAGGATGTCGTGATCGAGCCCAAGGCCAGTGAAGCCGATTCGGTGGCGGTTGACCTGATCGTGAAGGTCAAGGAGCGGAAGATGCGCGAGCTGTCGTTCCGTGTTGGCTATGGCACATTGGACGAGGCCAGGCTGAGCGGGGGATGGCTCCACCGTAACCTGTGGAATTCGGGAAGGACCGCGGAGATACGCGGAACCCTGGGCAGCCGGGATTTCAACAAGGGCCTGACGCGTGTTCGCGGCGATCTCGCTTTTACCGACAGGGGGCTCTTCGGCCGGCGGCTCGTCGGCGCCATAGGGATCTACGGCCAGGAGGCCCTGGTAGAATACAAGGAAGTCGAGAATGGCGAATACACGCTGGACAGGCTGGGAATCAACCTGAGTGTCAAGAAGAACATCTTAAGGATTACCAAGCTCACCCTTGCTTACACGCATGAGATAGTGGACGTCCGGGATCCCAGCTGGGACTTCGATGAGGATGAGGATGAGGATATCAGGCTGCAGGTCGGCCAGGACATCAACAGGTCGCTTGGCTTTATCCTCTCGCGCGACGCGCGGCGGCCCTTCTTCGATCCCCGGGGTGGTTCAAACAGCAGGGTGGCGGCGCAGAGGACGGGGGGGATCTTTGGTGGTGACAACAATTTCAATAAGATAGCCCTGACCTGGGCGCGCTATTTCAAGTGGTACTGGGGCAGTGTTGTGGCCTTATCTACGCGTACGGGCTATGCCTACGCGTTCGGGGCGTCCAGGGACAAGGGTGTTCCCGAATACGAGAAGTTCTACGCGGGCGGCTCGGCGACCATCCGGGGCTATGATGACGGGGAATTCGGCCCCGGCGATTTCCTTTTGCTGGCGAACGTGGAGATGAGGTTTCACCTCTTCTGGAGGGTTGCGGGAGTGACCTTTATCGACATGGGTAATGCGTGGCAATCCATCGATGACGTGGAGGGGTCCGACTTCAAGGTCTTCGTATCAGGCGAGGACTATGCTCTGAGAAGAGATACCGATGTCAAGTATACCATCGGGCTGGGGATCGGTACCCAGACCCCGGTGGGTCCCATAATGATCGACTACGGTTACCGCCTGAAGCGGGCGGTCGATGAGGAAGGCAAGAAGGAGTCCCCCGGGAGGTTTCATTTCCTGGTGGGGCACGCATTCTAACTATGAGCAGACGAACACAAGGACTCGTATTCCTGGGCGTGGTGATCTGCCTGGTGGTGCTGGGCACCTTCCTGGTATTGAGGACACAGGGCGAACGCATAGCCCTGAGTCTCGGTGACTTCCTTACGTCCCGCTTTGGCGAGGGCCGGAACATCAGCATCGAGTTCGGCAAGATCAGCGGAAGCCTCATCGATGATGTGCGGCTGACCGACGTGATCGTGACCTACACGGGAGGCGACTCCCCGAGAATCCTCCTATCCGCGGCGGAGATCAGGGCGTATTTCAAGATCTCCCGGATACTGCTGGGGCCGGTTCAGATCGACTCGCTGGTCATGATATCACCCAGGTTCGTGTTGCCGAAGAGACCCGATGGATCAAGGCTCTTCCCCACGGGAGACCCGAGGCCCGGGCCGCCGGGCAAGCCGGCCACGTTCGGGATAGACCGGTTAAGAGTCGAGGACGCTACCGTGGTCTGGGTAAGCGAGAGCCTCCAGCGTTTCACCCGGATCAATGCCAGCGGCTCTTACAGCAGGGATGAGGAGGCGCACCGGTTGGCGATTGCGGAGATGGAGTTCACCTACGGAGCAGGCTTGAGAGTTGAGCATCTCTCGGCCAACCTGGCCATTCTGGATGACAGGGTGAGGATCGGCAACCTGACCGCTGTGACGCCAGCCTCCGGCATCAGATTGTCGGGATACCTGGGTAAGGGAGATCTTGATTCCCTTGCGCTTTCCGTAGCCATTGACAGTCTTGATTTTAGTGATGTGCCCGTCTTCTTGGGCCGCGACGAGAGGCCCGGGCTGGGGCACGGTGCAGGATATCTGGTGGTGCGGGGACAGTACGCGGCCCTCGATTTCGATCTTGCCCTGGATGGCGAGATCCATGACATGATCTACAGGGACCTCAATGCGGATTTCTCGTATGCGGACAGGACGCTCAAGGTCGAGAGACTGTCCACTCTACTCCGGGAGACTCCATTCGACGTCTCCTGCGAGTACAGGTTCAGCGATCCGCCAAGGTACGCGGGTGTGGTCGCCTTTTCCGGCTTTGACCTCTCGCGTTTCTTCGGAGAAGAGGACGGCAGCTACTCCTCGGACTTGCGCGGCAGCGTCGGGTTCAGCGGCCGCGCCCTGGGCGGCGAGGCTTTTCACCTCACCACGGCTCCGAAGCTCGATGCGGGGCGCTATAACGACTACAGGTTCGACTCGGTGAGCGGCGTGGTGGAAGTCAACTCGGAGCACGCCATCCTCGACAGCGTGATCGCCGATATCGGCGGAACCTCCATTGTCTCGAGGGGCCTTGTCGCGTATGACGGCAAGATCGATCTCGACTTCACCTACGATTGCCCGGGCCTCGAGGGTCTGCGATCCTACCACAGGGTAGAGGGATTGAGCGGTTTCGCGGTGGGCCAGGCCAGCGTCGACAGGGAGAACGGTGAGATGCTGGTGCGTGCAGCCGCCACGAGTGAGAGACTGCAGTACAGGGGAACCGTGGTCGAGGGCATGACCGTCGGGCTCGAGATGGCTCATTCGGATTCCGGCATAAGGGGACATTGTGAGATGTTCGGCCGCAACCTTGACTTAATGGGGTATCAGGCCGGCGAACTTATTGCCGACGTCCTTATCGAGGACCGGCGGCTTAAGATCGAGCGCATGGCCATCACCCGGGATGGCGGCTCGGTGATCGGGATGGTAGGCCGCGCCGATTTTCTCGACAGCGGGGTCGACCTTGCCATCGATAACCTGTTTGTGGAACTTGCCGGTCTTATCTGGGAGAACCCTCAGGAGCTCGGCGTCTCCTATGCGGACGGACTGCTTTCGATGACCGATTTCGTGCTCGTCTCCGAGATGGGCGTCATAAACATAGAGCGGGGTTCCTACTCGGATGGGCGGTATGAGGCGACCGCCGGGATCGGCGAACTGGACCTGGGCATGTTGCGGCGGGTACTGGAGGCCGAGATCCCCACGGGCACGGCCGGGGTGTCCTTAGAGATTGCCGGGAGCGCGGACAGCATTGTCTTCGATCTGGACTTCGAGGTGAGAGACGGCGACATTCGCCAGGTCCCGTTCCAGGAGCTCACCGGCAGTGTCGGATATGATGGAAGCACGCTGGCGATCAGACAGATCAGGCTCACCCAGAATGAGGGAGATGTCCTCATCAGGGGGAGCGTCCCGGTGGATCTGGCTCCTCCCAGGGTTAAGGAACTTGTAGAGAAAGGGAAAGCTCACGATTTAATTGACGATCTGGGGAATATGGAGATAAACGTCAAAGACGTGGACATCGCCCTGCTGGAACCGCTGTTTCCTCCTCTGGCAAGGCTCAAGGGAACCGCCGAGCTCAGGATGGACTTGTCCGGGAACCGGCGGAATCCCCGGGTGGCCTCCACCGGGATTCTCCGGGACGCTGTCTT
>JAUXGG010000366.1 GCA_030622265.1 Candidatus Eiseniibacteriota bacterium | reverse complement strand
CCGGCTGTTCCGTAAAGAGTTGCGGAAGGCCTGAGAGAATCCAGACCTCATCACCCATATCGGCGGTCCAGATCCTGTCCGGCGGATCCTTGCTTTCCCATTCCATATACTTCGGCAACAGCCCGATCTGGGTACCATCATCATAATCGGCCCGGGTTAACTCAAAGACGAGGCCGAAGTCATCTTCCCCCGTTCGCTCCAGCTCCTGGGAAGCCTGCCCCGAGGCGGCATCCCAGGTCCAGAGCGTCCAGCCATCATAGTCGCCTGTGTGCCGCTTGTAATGCACAACGAGGACATCACCGGCGGTGGCCAGGGCGCTCAGAGTGAACGACAGGACGAGGAGAACTGCAACAATCCGGATAGTCTGCAGACACTGTCGCATACGATCCTCCTTCGTAAGAGCGGTGGATAGAGATGTGCTGATCTGCGGCTAGGAAAATCATAATGCAAAGGGATTCAGGGGTCAAGAGAAAGGGGAGAGTGCCCCTGCCAAGGGAGGGGCCACGTACCGGGGAAAGTGCCCCTGCCAAGGGAAGCGCCACGTACCGGGGAGAGTGCCCCTGCCAAGGGAGGCGCCACGTACCGGGGAGAGTGCCCTTTTTGTTGAATTAGGGACGTGCCGGGCTTATGCTCTTGGGCAGACCATGAACCCAGGAGGTTTCTTATGCAGGATCTTAAAAGCAGGCTCGCCGGGCTGGCATCGAGGATCACCGAGAACAACCGGTGGCGCCAGCGGGAGTGCTTCAACATCATTCCATCCGAGACCACGCCCAGTCTTCTTGTGAAGATGTGCGAAATCTCAGACCCCGCCGGCCGCTATGCGGAGCACCGGACGATGAAGGGCAAGGAGATCTACTTCTACCAGGGAATCGACTTCATAAGAGAGGTCGAGGAGCAGGCCAGAGATGCCATGAGGGAGTACTTCGGATGCAAGGAGGCCGAGCTCAGAACCATAAGCGGGCAGATGGCCAATGAGGTGGTGTTTAAAGCCATGGCCCGGTACCTTACCCGCAAGGCCAAGGGACCCATGCGCCGCATGAAGCTGGTGATGAACAATGATCTGAGCAAGGGCGGTCACCTGAGCTCCCAGCCCATGGGCGCGCTCTTTAACTACGTGGAAGAAGATCCCGAGACCGGCAAGGAGTCGGTGGTCAACTTCCCCATCTCAAGCGACAACCCTTACAAGATAGATGTCCCGAGGATGGTTGAGCTAATCCGCGAGAAGAAGCCCGACCTTATCGTATTCGGCAAGAGCATGTTCATCTATCCCGAGCCGGTGAAGGAAGCTTATG
The DNA here is from genome assembly GCA_030622265.1 of Candidatus Eiseniibacteriota bacterium. Classification (GTDB taxonomy): domain Bacteria; phylum Arandabacterota; class Arandabacteria; order Arandabacterales; family Arandabacteraceae; genus JAUVJV01. The sequence continues at coordinate 1,618 of JAUXGG010000366.1, read as the reverse complement.
AGACGGTACAGGAGCTCGACCCCAGGCCGGTGATCATGTATGACATGGCCCACGTCCTGGGTCTCTACGGGGCTTTCCAGACGCCGCTCGAGGAGGGTGCCGACATCGTCACGGGAAGCACGCACAAGACCTTCTTCGGTCCCCAGCGGGGAGTGATCGTGAGCAACTTCGTGAAGGGCCACGATCTGAGAAAGCTCTGGATAGAGATTAAGGGAAGGACTTTCCCCGGCTCCACGAGCAATCATCACCTCGGAACTCTTCTGGGTCTCCTGGCCGCGACTTATGAGATGAACATGTTTAAGGAAGAGTACCAGGCTCAGGTGAGGAAGAACGCCAGGGCATTTGCCCAGGCTCTTACCCGGCACGGCCTCAAGGTCGAGGGCGATGCGGCGGATGGCTATACCCACACCCACCAGGTGATCCTCAGGGTCCGGGAGCACGGCTTCGGTGAGGATGTCGCCAGGAAGCTTGAGAACAACAATATAGTCTGCAACTACCAGGCGCTCCCGGATGATGAGAGCTTCATCGAATCCAGCGGTATACGTACCGGAGTCCAGGAAATGACCAGGTTCGGGATGAAAGAGGATGACTTCGGCCGGCTGGCGGAGCTCATGGCTGATGTCGTGGTGAATGGAAAAGACGTCAGGGCCGAGGTTATGAAATACCGGCGGGGCTTCCTTGAAATGCAGTACTGCCTGCCTCCCGCCGAGGCATGCGAGATTGGGGCCGGCATCCTGGAGTCGGTCTTTCCTACCGCTGAATACGCGCGGGCGTTTGCAGAGAGGCTGTCGGCGCTTACTTCATAGGTGGAGCTCACTTCGTAGGTTCGGAGCGGCGCGAGGGATAGATCCGGAACCAATATCGGGGGCTAATATGAAATGTGCGTTCTGCGACAATAAGGAATGTACCTCGGGTAAGGACTGCACCGACCTCCGGGAAGAGACGCTCGGCGCGTACACCGGTGAAGCGCTAACGCTTGCCCGCAAGGCCGCCCACATCGAATCCACCTGCTACATGACGAAAACGCGCATCGAAGAAGTGATCGAGTTCGCCAAGGTTATGGGATACAAGCGGATCGGGATCGCCTTCTGCATCGGGCTCGCTGCGGAAGCCGAGAAGATCCACTCGATTCTTGGCCAGCACTTCGAGGTCTTCTCGGTCTGCTGCAAGGTATGCGGCATACCCAAGAAGGCCCTGGAGCTCGAGACCATCTCAGGAGATTCCGATGAGGTGATGTGCAACCCTATCGGACAGGCCAGGATCTTGAACGATGAGAACACCGACCTCAACCTGATCGCGGGCCTTTGCATGGGTCACGACATTGCCTTCACGTCCAATTCCGAGGCACCGGTATCCACGCTGATCGTTAAGGACCGGGTTCTTACACACAATCCGTGCGGGGCCATCTACTCGCGGTACTACCTGAAAAGACTTATCGAGTAGACGGCCGGATTGGGTGTCGGGCTGGAAGCCCTGACAGGGTGAGAGAGTGTCTGGTTGGGCCGTTGCATAGAATCACCGGCGCGGGTTCATGGTCACAGAAGGTGCGGGACTGCCAATCCCCTGGAGGTGGGCCTGCTACCCGTTCTGCTACCCGTTATTACCGCCGGGGGGCTTG
>JAUXGG010000096.1 GCA_030622265.1 Candidatus Eiseniibacteriota bacterium | reverse complement strand
GATCCGGTACTGCAATGCGGGGCACAACCCGCCGTACCTGCTCCGCAAGAATGGAGACATCGTGACCCTCGAGGTGAGCGGCATGCCGCTGGGGATACTCCCCGATCTTAAATACGCAACCTCCGAGATCGAGATCGCCACGGGTGACGTGCTCCTCCTCTACAGCGACGGCATAACCGAGTGCATGGATGGGGACGACGACATGTTCGGGGACGACCGGCTCAAAGAGGTACTCAGGCAGTCCGCGGACGGGGATGCTCACAGGATACGGGGCGCGATCTTCTCGGCCGTCGATACCTTCAGGCAGGACGAGCCCTACTCCGACGACATGACCCTGATAATCCTCAAGCGCTCGTAATTCACAACCCCGGGGTCAGAATTCACAGAAAAGGGGTCAGGTACCGATTTGTGAATCCACAAATCGGTACCTGACCCCACATTGTGAATTTGGGGCCTTAGCCCTTTCAGTTACTTTCTCAAGATGACCTTGCGTGTCATTGTGTTCTCACCCTCGCTTACGACGATGAAATACGTCCCTGCCGATACAGCCTGGCCACCGGTGGCGGGATTGATCAGGTACAGGCAACTGCCCACGCCCTCCAGGCGTTCAACGGCGAAGAGAGCGTCCGTCTACACCGCCATCTCGCTTTTTGCCCCATTCTCACATGTGCTAGTCAACGGTGAAGGGCAGTGGGGGGTCGTAGCTCTCGATTATGCGTTTACAGAAAGGCTGGAAGCTCTCCATGTCGGTCAGGCCGTCTTCAATCTTAAGGATGGTCTCAATCGACAGGATTCGGTTCCGACTATCCCACCCGGTCTCAGATGTGAAACTAACCAGCGAATCGGTGACAGAGATCCTTTCGGGCATCTGAGGGGTTCCGAATTCACTGGGAGCATAAAAATGTATCGCGGACTCGTATCTCCCAGCAAGGTCCCTCAGGTCTATTGGGAAATCGCGGACTCCATCGATGGCGAGGGAAGGAATCAGTGTTCTGCGCATTGGCCCAAGATCGGGAAGGCCCACCACTGTGGTCTTTCCGACCGATTGCACCGGCAGATCCATTGTGCCGGACATGGTCAGGCGAAAGAGGGGGGCTATCGAGTTGCACGGGTCTATGTACATCGAGTCCAGAGCCACGACCATGTTCCAGCTATCCGAATACATCGATTCAAGGACCCTCTTGAGCTCAGACCGGGAATACCCCTTCAGGACCTCGCGGCGCCCGGCAGCCTGCTGATTATGCCACTTCGATTCATCGCTGAACACAAAACCACCGTGGTCGGCCCGTCGAATTGTGACCTCATGTCGGCGCACATTATCTTCCACCTCAATACGGGGCAGGTGGCTGATATCTGCCGGGCCCCTTCGCATAATCGAAAGGTAGGGTTGGCCCGCGAACTCCCCTGAGATGGAACATGTCGGCGGGAAGGTGACACCACTTGGATCGACCAGTACCGTGTCCCCGTCGATGATACATCCCGCGATCTGATGGTCAAAGCCGAGACAGGGGATCGGAAGATCCGTTCCGTAGCTCCTCGATCTCACAAGTACCGGCCAAGCCTCTATTCCCATCTCTCGCAACATCAGAATGAGCAGGTGAACCTTGTCCTTACAGTCTCCCCAGTGGTTTAAGAGCACATTGTCGGGCTTCTGAGGAATGGCGAAATTGTAGTCGAATCCCATGATCTGGTAAGGAATATCGAGAACAGTGTAAGCATACAAAGAGTCAAGCTTCTCAGTGTCCGATGCCTCGCCAGAGACGATCTTCCGGGCAAGGTTGGCTGCCCGGGGGTTCTCGTCGAGCACAGCCTCGCTTATCGATGCGTACCACCTGCTTATCGTTTCCCAGGATTGGACCGAGCTCACAATGACTTCTCCTATGATCTTGTCCCAAATCGGCGGCAAGACCAGGCCGAGGTTCATTGCAGACGTATTCTCTCCGCGCCAGCTCATCATCTTGAACCCGCAATGATCACCGATGACCGGTTCAGGGGCCGGGGGGATTGTTGTATAGGTCACGTCATCACGGTTGGAATAGACTGTGTACTCCCAATATCGCTGGAAATAACCCGCGTGGATATTGTAGTCATCCCAGAACTCTCTCCAGAGGTCACCGGACCTTACATGCCAAAGGCGGTAGCGTATCTCGACGGCATCACCCGGCTTGAGATCCTGAAACACAACGAACTCCCCGGAGGTCTGACCCGAAAGTGAGGGCTGGCCTTTACGTAGCCGCCGGGCGACCAGAAGATCACTGAACGGTTGCGAAGAGTCAAACCCGAGATAATACTCCTGCATGCTCTCAACGGAACCTTGATCCAGCAGTGCGAATGCTACATGGGAATCTTCCAGGACGAGCCCCGACCCGAAGACGATCTTCTGAGTCTTGTCAAGGATCGCCCAGTATTGACTTTCCCCCAATTCGGCTTCCGACGGCTCACGGTCCCACAAATCCATTATATCCACGCTACCGAAGATGCTGTCATAGCAGGTGTGATTATGGAGCGAATCGATATATAGGTACGGAAGAATGGCAGTCGGCGCGAATTGATGGTACTCCTCGAGGATACCCTGGGCCGCCTCGAACCGGCTGGCGGTACTGTAAATGTGATAGAGACTGTTGTAAACGTCCAGGTTATATGGGTACTTCTTGCGAATCTCCTCAAGTCTGGACACGATGTCCCGGCCTCGACCGGCAAGATCGTAGATCATGACCAATTGGCCCAGGTACTGGTTACTGCCCTCGGAGACCTCATAGGCAGCCTCGGCGCGCTTAATCGCGCCCTGGTAGTCGCGCTTTGCGAGGTAATAATACGGCGCCCCGAGAATGTATGCGGTCTTCTGACCTGTGAGCTTTGATTCCTTCTTATATTCTTCGTGGGCCGACTCCGAGTCATTGGCGATTCCCAGATAGACCAGGCGTTTGAAAACGTATGGGGTCGCCGACCTCGGGTACTTGTCCTTGAGCGCATCGAGATTCTCAAGAACACTCGCGTGATCGCCGCTGGCGAGCTCCCTCACTGATAAATTCACATCGATCATCAAGCGGTCAGGGTAGATGCGGGCAAGCTGTTCATAAGCATTGCTCAGCGTCTCCCTGTCCTCTATGGTAGCTTCTATCCAAAGGTAGTCGGTAACGGACGTAGATACTCTGTCCTTTATCTCACCCAGGCGCTCGACGGCCATCGCCTCTTCGCCGTTGCGGAGCAGTGACCTATAGAGAGCCCAGATGCCGAGCGTAGAGAGCGTGCCGGCCTCATGTGCGCGCTCCAATTCCCTGACAGATTCGGCCTCGTACCCATTGTATATGCGGAGGACGGCCTTCCAATACCATGTATCCTCCCGGGTGCCTTCGCGGGCCGTGTATTCATCAAAAGACTCGAAAATAGGGTGAACCAGTTCGGGTGAACCAAACTCGCCTGCCTCGATATGCGCAAACCGCAGCCATTTGAGATTCTTGATAGGGCGATAGTCGGTGTCGAGAACGGCGACATCAAAGACCGGCTCGTGCCATTCCGAGCCCAGCACAGCCGTGATCTCGTGCGCTCCCTGGCCGAGCAAGACACGGAAGCCTTCACGCTGGGCGGCGTTTCGGTACTTTGGATCATCATACACCTTATCGCCGTCGAGGAGGATTCTCATGGAGCAGGCCCCTCCGGGAAGTACCAGCACCTCCATCTCCTCCGGCAATTCGAAGAAGCACCGGACCTGGCACGCAAAGTCTGCGGACGTACCGATCGCAATTCCCGGCCGTAAGTTGCCCCAGCGCACGGCCCCAAGCCACGTCCAGCCGGCCCTCTTGCCGTTTTTCCCTACGACGACTTCCAGCGTGTCGAGGCTCTCGCCTTCGAAGGGGACGGGACGGTATGCTGCTATGTTCGACTGATTCTCAAATGGGCCGGTCACCCAGTAGCCCGGTGCAGTGCCCGTCTTCTCCAGCCAATCGTCGGAAGGTTTCCGGTTCTTCGCCTGGTCAACGAAGCTCTTCATGCGGATGCCACTCGCATGCAGGCGCCCATCACTCTGCCGGGCAAGCGCATCCCCGATAAGAGCGGAGAGCTCGAGACAGGTGCTCCAATCCGACATATCCGCAATGACGTATTCGAAGACGGCCAAGAGATACGGATCACCAGGATCGACTCGGACCATGTCCCTGACCAATTGGTCCTGGGTGTCTCTATCGAAGTCGAAGGAAGCACAGACGAATAGGCCTCTCATAAGCTCACAGTCGTCGGGTGATTTCTCAAGCTCCTCCTGAAAGAGCCGCTTTGCCCGACCGAACTCCATATTCTCAAGGGCCACCCAGGCTTCATCCGATCCAGCTACCGCCCCATCCGATAGCATCGCCATCACTGATATAGCAATAAGCACCAGCGTGAACACCTTAGAGTATTTCATGTGCACTCCCATCGCGTATGGAGAAGCCTGAGGATCGCAGTCTTGAACTGCAAAAGATTGTAACCCAGCCCCTTGCGCTGAGCAAGCGAATTGGTCTACCCGATTCAAGCATGGCGTCTTGCCCTTCCACCAGAGCGCCGCTGTGGCTCCGGCCATCCCAGGCAAGCGTCCCGGGACCGGGGAGCATTTCGCCATCGAGCAGGGTTTGTGCCACTTCGCCCCTTGGCCTGCCCGGGCAACATGTACTCGGGCGTTCCCACGATCTGGCCGGTCATTGTGAGGCTGCCGGCATCGGTGCTCTTGGCGATTCCGAAGTCGGCGACGCACACCGTGCCGTCCACGAAAGGCATCGAGATGAACTTCATCCCTTCGGCGTCACCGATCTCGAAGATCCTCAGGACATTCTTATGCGTGACCTTGCGGACAAGGATCATCTCGTCCTTGAAGCGCTGGATTATGGTCTTGTCCTGGGCAGAACTCTTGCCTGATGGTCTTGAGCGCCACGATGCGATCGATCTCCCGGTCCTTGGCCTTGTAGACCCAACCCATCCCACCCTTGCCGATGACCTCGAGGATTTCGTAGCGCTTGGCTATTATATGACCGGCCGGAAGGGAATTCTCCCCGGCGCCGTCGGGCCGCTTGCCGATAAGGGTGGAATCGGATATGAAGGTAGAATCGCCCTGCGAAATAGTAAGCCCGCACTCGGGACATTCATTGTGGTCGTGCGGTACGTCGCTTCCGCAGTCCGGACACTTATCCGTCCCCCCTCCACCGATGGGCAATCATGCTGGTATCACACCCAGAACTATATCCTGAAAAAGGTGAGGCGCTCTTCCCTGGTGAGTTCGAACACCTCTCTCAGGATGCTCTCACCCGCAGAACCCAAAGTCATGTCGCGCCGCGTCATCGCCGTCCGCGCCGTCTCGATCGCCTTCTCCAGATCGTGCTCGCCGAAACCCGCGTTTCCGCCCCACGCAAAGGAGGGGATGTACTTGGGCGGGAAGCCCGCGCCGAATATGTTACAGCAAACGCCTGCAATGGTGCCGGTGTTGAAGATGGTACCGATCCCGCACTTGGAGTGATCACCCATGAAGAGCCCGACGAAGCGCTCGAGCGAATCCACCGGCTCGCCTCCGAGGGAGAGTCTCACCGTGGAGTAGTTGTTCTTCATATCGCTCGTGTCCGTGCCGGCGCCGATGTTCACCCATTCGCCAAGATAGGAGTGGCCGACGAACCCGTCGTGCTGCTTATTCGTATAGCCGTGCATTATGCTCTCGCCCACCTCGCCCCCGACCTTGCAGACAGGGCCGATGGTTGTCTCGCCATAGATCCTCGCGCCCATCTTTATGATGCTACGCTCTCCGATATGCAGTGGTCCCATCAGTGAGGCATTGGCGAGCACGGTCACGCCCCCGTCGATGCTGACCGGCCCTTGCGATGCGTCAACGACCACCCCGGGGCTTAAGCTTGCACCGCGAGAGAGCCGGATCGCACCTTCATTAACCAGATGAACGCCATCGGGGAGATCGACTTCAATTACGCCCCCACCCAGCCGGGCGAAGTCGCGTTCGATTTCCTCACCGTTAAGCCGGATGAGGTCCCAGGGATAAGACACAAGCAGGGCATTCAGCTCCCTCACCGGGAGCTCCTCGAAGACTTCGCTTCCTAAGGGGGCGCCGGCCAGACCGTCCAGCCTGCCGGTCCAGGACGCCGGAACATTGGCCCAGGCCACGCTCCCACCGCACATATACCTGCCCACCCAAGCCGGGTCGATTGCAGCGAAGAGCGAATCATCCCACACGAGCCTGCCGTTTATGAAAGAGACCGGACCCTGCCCGCCCGCCAGCCCGGAGAAGGACTCAAGGCGCCGCCTGGTTCCGGGAGCAAGATAGGCGCGGGTATGGAAGCGGATATCGGGGTCTTTCCCCCCGCGGGCCGCCGCAAGGCCAAGCCTGAGCTTCTCTGCCAGCGGAAAGATGCCGCAGATGAGATCGAAAACCGGCCGGGTCAGGGTCAGCGGATAAAGCTGGTGAACCCGGTCATCCTCAAAGACTACAAGAGGCCTTTCCATGCCTACCTCCGGATATAAATTCCCACTCCTACTTTAGAGCCTATTCCGCCCGGCGGTCAACATAAACCTCTTTCCCCCACAACCGTGAAACCTTAT
>JAUXGG010000268.1 GCA_030622265.1 Candidatus Eiseniibacteriota bacterium | reverse complement strand
GAACTGGATCATCATGAGCATTCCCACGACGAATGCCAGGATTATCGGCCCCTGTCGCTTCACTCTTCCTCCTTAACGAAATACTCTACTTATCTGAACAATGACTTGAATGACTCTGCAATTCCTGGATTTATCATCGAAAGCACTATCCCGGCCAGCATCGCCGCTATGATCACGACCTTGGCATAGTCCTGGGCCTTGAGCGTCCCCAGGAGCAGGGGTTCGCGCGAGAGATAAACGCTTCCCGCGTAAAGTTCCTCCCCGATCAGGGTATAGTCGCACGCGGTTATGAAGAAGGGGAGCTGGGTATCGGAATCGGTGCCGGCTATCTGGATCGCGCCGGTCGCATTCCCGGTCTCGGCAAGCACCAGCGACTCGGCATAGAAATGCCCCATGAAGAAATTGGTGGCCGGCCTGTCCCGCATCATCAGCCCGGCCACGGCCGCCGCGAATCCGAACTGGCTATAGGTTACGTAGAAAACATCTTCCTGGCGATACAGGTGAGGCTTGCCCACGGCCGAATACGATTCCCTCACGACCTGCTGGGCCACCGCCATCACGATGGGGTCGCGGTTGGGTACCACCAGCCGGGTCTCGTACTCGCCGGCCTTCTTGGCCACCTGACCGAGGATGTTTATTGCGGCCACGGTTGCCACCTCATCCATGGGATCAAGTCCCGGAACATAGAGTATGGGGCGGCCCATCTCTGTGGCCCGGCCGACAGCTTCCTCCACGGCCTCGAGGCCTGCGATTCTCCGAATGAAAAGCTCCGCGCCCCGCCTGGCCCTGGTGACTAAGACGAGCATGGAGGCCAGGAAGGCCGCGACGGCCACCAGGATATTGATCGTCGAATGCTTGATCCACTGCCTTCGCGGCGACTCGGGCGCGGTCAAGCCGCAGGGGAGAGTCAGATTCCCGCCATGCGCGATCAGCAGGTGCTGATACTGCCTGTCGCGACTGAGGCGTGAGTCAACGTATACCGAGTCCTCGAAGTCCGGCTCGGCAACCTTTGATACGTAGACCGTGTCCCTGGACCCCGGCGCGACCATTTTCGCCACCCGGACCGAGTCCTCGGACCCCGGCACGATCATCTTAACCCGGGGGCTGGATTCGAGGAAATCTATCAGCCCCACAGTGTCCGGGAGCGAGATCTTGAATGCGGCTGCCCCTCTCTCGCCGTCGAACCGCCAGATCTCATACCTGTCCACATCAACTGAGGGCCTCTCCCAGGTGACGGTGAGACTGGTTCCCCAGTCATCCGGTGTGTCTGAGACCCGGGGTGCGGGTAGTGCGGCTGCGAGGGCCCCCTGGGCCAGAACTGCGGCGAGGAGTAACACGAGCGGGAAAGTGATAATGCATGAGGAGCCGCCGGACCGGTTGGGTTCCCTCAAGAGGTTCATGTGGGGGATGCTACCACGGCAGAGGGCCGACGGTAAACAATTTAAAGATGAGGCCGGAAAAAGATATAGAGAAAGAAGAGAATAAGAAGACGAAAAGAAGAGGGCCGGGTCCGCGGCACGGAGGCCTCTAAACCCGGTCCTCGTGATTCTCGGGAGGGATGAAAGCTGGCTAGCGCGAGAGGATTAGGCAGTGTCCGGGATAGCTCCAGCCTTCATCCCCTTTGCCTTCCGGGTTGTGATACCCGTAAGACCCCTCCACATTCCCTATATCGGCAAATAGCGTCCCCAGCTTAGTTCTACTTGAGCGGTCTTGAATATAGATGCCCGTGAACATTGACCGGCGGCTGCCCCGGTGGTAAGATACCCCCCTGAGGAGAATCGTACCATGGAAGCCAGGGGCACCTGATGGATGCAAAGATTACCACCGAGCCCGGCCCGGAAGAGAATGCCAGGGGCTTTGACGGCCCCTTCCTGTTCTGCGACTACTGGGCCAGCGTCCTAAACCTGAAGGATATAGTCAACCTCAGGTCCTTAAGCGTCGCGGGGTTCTCGCTGGAGGTCTACAGGAAGATCCTGAACCGCCCCTCGGCCGGACTGCCGCGCCTGGGCTACTACATCCTCTACTCGGTGCTCAGTCCCTTCATCATAATCTGGCGCGGGGTGCGAAGGTTAGGAGGCTCCAAACCGGCCAAGGCCGAGACTGTGTACAAGCGTGACGCGATGAAGAACATGCTCCTCGAGCACGCCCTGAGGATAGATCCGAAGGAGGGGGGCAAAGCGGATATTTACTCCGATGGCGAACTAATCGCCCCGGGTGTTGTCAACCCGCTCAGGCTCCGGGCCTCGGCCAGTCTTTTCCTCGCCCGGTACAAGGTGTTTCTGGCCTCGGCCGTCGCGCTGGGCTATGGAGCCCTCATAGGACCGGTCACGTCTCTCTTCGGGGCAGAGAATGTCCTGGTGCCATATCTGGGCATCCTCTTCTATCCCATAGTGTTTGTCATACTCTGGCTGATGTTCGATGATATCCTGACCGCGATTGTTGCCCCGCTGCCCCTGGTAGCAATTACCAAGATTGTCCATATAAGCCAGGGCTTCGAGGGCTTCGTGCTGGCCGTGGCGCTGACCGCGCTTGTGCTCTACCTGGTGGAGTGGTTCTTCATACCCAGGTCACTTCCCCCGGCACTCTATCTGTATGTGAATGATGATGAGAGCAGGTTCTTTCCCTACAGGTCAGGGCATGAGCCTTACTGGCTCGAGGGCAAGTTCTACTGGGTATGGCGCTATGTCACGCTGGCCCCCGCCGAGCTCATGAAGTTCTGGGAGAAGGACTGGGAGCGCATCGAGATCTGGGTGAGGGCCGACGGGGAGCAAAGGGGCAGGATCGAGTGGATCGTGAGCGACTGGCATTACAGGGAGCTCTGGTACAAGTACGGCGCCTTCACGGGCGACCACGCCAGGGCGGTCCATGATAAGTTCCTGGACCGCTCGGTAGGCACCGATGAACAGCTCACGTGGGTGATCGACCTTGACATGGACCTGGTATTTCACTGCCCCGTGGTGCGGGGAATCTACCTGGCCGAAGGTAACCGGCTTTCCATATGGCGCCGAGCCCTCTCGATCCTGAACGCCATAGTCCGCAAGCGCAGGCGGGAGAATCCGGAGAAGTTTGCCAAGAAACTCGAGATGTTCGAGATACAGGGCAGAGAGTTTCTCGATGACATCCCCGAGCACTTCCGGATGGTGACCGCCGGCAGGCTTCTGGGCGGGCCCTGGACTTACTGGCGGTTTCCTCACGGTGCCAAGGCGTCGAGGTCGGTTTTTGTCTACGGGAGTCTGGCCGATATCTCGACTGACCCCGAGTCGGTGTCGGACAGGCGCCTGCAAATAAAAGAGCCCGGATAGGATCCGGGCCCCTCTTAATCTATCTGTCTTACCTTGTATGTCCTGTCCGGCCTAGAGCTGGCCGTCTATCAACATCTCGCCTTCCTCGGTCATGACGATCACCGGCCTGATCTTCTCGATCAGGGTGTTGAGCTGCTTGGCGGCATTTGAGAGCCTGACCATGCTGGCATCCGCACTGGCGTCGGAGATGCCGCTGACATCGGTCAGCCCCTTCTTGACCACCTCGAAACCTGCCTTGGTGCTCTCGGTGGACTTCAGCGAAGCCTTATTGATATTGTCGATGGCCTTGCGGATATCGGTGGAGGCCTCTGCATACATGCCATACTGGATCTCCCGGTAAGCCCTGGAGATGTGCGCCCTGGCGTTCAGGATCGGCATATAGTACAGGGAAAGGATCTCGACGAAATCCCTGGTCTGGGTATACTGCTCAATCGCAGCATCCTTTTCCCTTCTGGGCATCTTCTCAAGACTCTCCCCAAGGTCGACCAGGGCCAGGCGGGCTTCCGGCAAACCCTGTTCGATCTCCGTGAAAGTCGACTGCTCAATATCCGTATCCCACGCCCTCTGCTCCCCGCCGCACGAAATCACGAGCAAACCTAGGCCCAGAACAAGCGCCGTAGACAAGAACCTTCTCATTTCATACCCCCTTTGAATCATCG
>JAUXGG010000397.1 GCA_030622265.1 Candidatus Eiseniibacteriota bacterium | reverse complement strand
GTGGCGGACGGCGCCCCGGGCCTCCTTGTTATCGACATTACCGATCCAAGTAACCCCGGGCCGGCAGGAAGTTACGACACGCCCGGCGAGGCCTGCGACCTGGCAATAAGCGGCGACCTGGCTTTTGTGGCCGACGGGGATTCAGGCCTGCACATCCTGGACATATCATCTCCGGCAACTCCGACATTCGTGGGAAGCTATGATACGAACGGCTATGCTCACGGCGTCTCCGTGAGCGGTAACCACCTGTACCTGGCCGATGATACCGAGGGACTTCTCATCATGGACATCAGGGACCCATCAAATCCTCTGCTGTTCACGCAGCACGACACGCCCGGCACCGCGCAGGCAGTCGCAGTGGTCGCGGACCTGGCCTATGTGGCGGACGGAGCCTCCGGCGTAAGGGTGATACGGGCGGCCAGGATCCTTGCCGACCCGATAGGTACCGGAAGCCATGATATACCCGATGCTGCCTACGGAGTTGTCGTGTCAGGGAATTATGCCTACGTGGGTTCCTATTCGGCAGGACTGAGGATCTTCGATATAAGTGATCCGACCAACCCGACGCTGGCGGGTCTCTATGATACTCCCGGGGATGCCCAGAATGTGTACATTAGCGGCGACTACGCCTATGTCGCCGACTGGGCCGAAGGGCTTCAGGTAATCGACATAAGTGATCCCACCAATCCCTCTCTCGCCGGATCGATCGACATGCCGGGAAGGCAGATCGGAATCGCCGTTGCCGGCAACTACGCATACCTCTCAGATGCAGCGCCCGGGGGTCTCTGGGTAATAGATATTACTGACCCGACGAATCCCACACAGGTGACCAATATACCTACGCCGGGTTCGACCCGCTATGTCGAGGTCGCGGGTGACTACGCATACATAGCGGACGTCGATTCGGGGCTTCAGGTAGTCGACATAAGCGACCCGACGAGCCCCGTCCTCGTGGCCGGCTGCAATGCACCGGGCATTGAGCGAGGCCTGGCGATCTCCGGCAATTATGCTTATCTGGGCTCAGACCTCGAGGGACTCCAGGTGGTGGACATCTCGGACCCCCTGAATCCGGTCCATGTGGGAGGCTATGATACCCCGGGCCAATCGCGCAGGGTCAGGGTCCAGGGTGACTATGCCTATGTGACGGACCATGCCTCGGGGCTTCAGATCATAGACGTGAGCGATCCGACCAACCCCACATTCGCAGCCGTCTATGATACGCCGAGCCACGCTCACTGCGTGGCCGTCCAGGGCGACTTCGCATATGTCGCCGACTGGGCATCGGGCCTCCAGGTTATTGAGATCTTCCAGCGGCGTTTCGACCTTGAAATGAACTTGGCCCAGTCCACGGTCGTTGAGCAACCCGTGGATCCGATTCTGCGCGTCCGCCTCTTGACCACGCAGAATGATCTGATTCATTGGGAGGTCTCTGCCGACACATCTGCCCCCTGGCAGGAGATCTCACCCGATGAGGGATGGAGAGCGCTTCTGGCTCCGGGAACCAACCTGCGCTGGCGCTGCACTCAGACATACGCCGGGGCAGGCATCAACCCCATCTGCTATGACCTGAGCCTCCAGTACGATTCGGATGTGGCAGGGATAGACGGTAGGGCCGGCACTTTTGAGCTCTACCCGTGCCGCCCGAACCCGTTCAGCACGGAGACCACTGTCCGCTTCTCCCTGCCCCGGGCCGAGCCTGTCAGTCTCACCGTGCACGATGTCCGTGGCCGCGAGGTCGCCGTACTTGCCATCGGGGAACATACCTCGGGCGAGCACCGGCGCGTATGGACCGGCACCGGCACCGGCGGTGCGCAGATAGCACCGGGCATCTACTTCCTGCGCCTCCGCACCGGCAGCGGAAGCACGACCCGCAAGCTGATTCGCCTTCACTGATATTCTGCTGCCATTTCACCGATGCCCTGAATCGGCTCAGCTATGCCTGGACTCTGCTGCGCTTGCCAACCGCAGCCCTGAGTGCTGTTGAGGTCTTACCGCAACTCTGGTATCTTTGGGAGAGGATCTGATCCCGGGAGGAACGCGACTTGAAAGGACATTTGAAGGATACCGACTCGCAGGATTGGCGGGGCTTCATCGGCGCGGGACTCCTCATCGGCTTCCTGACAGGAGTGGTGGAGGCTGTGATCGTGAACCGGACAAGCCCGGTCTTTGTTCTTTATGCGGCCCTGGCCTATGGGGCCCTGGCAAGCGTCGGCTTCCTGCTGCTCGCTCTCATCGGCCGTGCCTTGAGGCGCAACCTGCTCCCCATCGGAATTGGTGCGGCCATTGCCCTTTCGATAGGCCTTGAAGCGGCGTTCTGGCTCAACAAGAAGAGCCCGCTGCCGGCCGGGTCGACGCAGAGCAAGCTTATGAACCTGATCGTACTGGCCGCCGGAATCGGGCTGGGAATCCTGGCAGCCAGGTATCTCTGGCGCCGCCTGGCAGCCGCTGCTTCACTGAGGCGAATGCTGTGGGTGCTGGCGGGTCTCATAATCGTGCTGGGAGCTTACTTCACCTTCGTCTACTTCCAGTCAAGCCCCGGCACGAATTGCATCCTCGTCTCGATCGATGCCCTGAGGCCCGATCATCTGGGCTGCTATGGGTATCACCGGGATACATCCCCCAACATCGACCGCCTGGCTGCCGGAGGGACAATGTGGCAGCGCGCCTTCAC
>JAUXGG010000412.1 GCA_030622265.1 Candidatus Eiseniibacteriota bacterium | reverse complement strand
CGCGGGACGTGAATCTAAGGACCGATGGGATGTTCGATCCCACGGTGGGGGCGGTCTTGAGGCTCTGGGAATTCCATGACGCGGCCCGGCCCCCGTCAGCAGACTCGCTTGCCCGGGCGCTCTCCTGTGTGGGGCTTGCCGGCTATTTGGCAGGCGCGGGATGTGAGGACCTTTTTTTCGACCTGGGTGGCATCGCCAAGGGCTACGCCGTCGATCTTGCCTCCGAAAGGATTCGCCGGATGGGTGTGGAGTCGGCCATCATCAACGCGGGGGGAGATCTCAAGCTCATCGGCAGACGGACTGACGGAAAGCCATGGCGCATCGCGATCAGGCATCCCAGGCAGGCCGGCTCATTCTTAGGCTATGTTGATATCGAAAACGCGGCGGTTGCAACATCGGGTGACTATGAGAAGTACTTCATCCATGACGGCAGGCGCTACCATCACATAATCGATCCCCATACCGGAATGCCGGGCAGCACCTCTAACAGCGTGACCGTGGTCGCCCCGAGTTCGTGTCTGAGCGACGCGCTTGCGACCGGGCTCTTCCTCCTGGGCCCTGAGCGCGGCCTCGGCCTGGTCGAGGAACTCGAAGACATAGAAGCGGTCTTTGTGTTTGCCTCGGGTGAGAGCGTGGCGGTGAGCTCCGGACTTGACGGTATCCTGGTGAGGCTTGATGCTGAGTAAGATAACAGCGGCGGACCTGGTGGTGATCGGGCTCCTGGTGGCCCTGGGCATAGTCCTCCTTGGTGGTGTGGGACCCGACGGGGCCGGAGGACGGCTGCTCACAGTGAAGAGTCTCAAAAGCGGGATCCTCATCCATGACCTTAGCCAGGACGCGCAGCTCGAGATCGAGGGCGTACTCGGCACGACCGTAATAGTGGTGGAAGGCAAGCAGGCTGCCTTCATGAGTTCGCCCTGTCCGCACAAGCTGTGTGTGCGGAAGGGGAAAATCGGGCGCGCCGGCGAGTGGGTGCTCTGCCTTCCGAACGGCGTGATAGCAGAGATTTCAGGGGAGGGTGACTATGACGGCATCACCCCCTGAGCGATCTGTTACCGGCGCAGGGCGCCTATCCCGGCTGGGACTGTTGGCCGCCGCCGCTGTTGCGGCCTATGTCTTCGAGAGTTTGCTGCCATCGCCTGTTCCGTGGGGGCGCATCGGGCTTTCAAACGTCTTCGTGATCACGGCCCTCTTCGCTTTCGGCGCGAAGGACGCGCTTCTTGTAAACCTGATCAGGGTGATAGCCGGCAACTTCCTGATGGGCTTCATGTTCAGCCCGGCCTTTGTCTTCTCCCTTGCGGGAAGCACCTCGGCGCTTGCCGTGATGGCGCTCCTGAGGTGGCGCCTGGTGCCGCCGCTGTCGGTCGTGGGAGTGAGCTGCCTGGGAGCGGTGACCAACAACGTGGTACAGGTGATAGTCTTCACCCTGCTGTTCTCCGCCGCCGGCGTGGCGCGCGGCCTGATGGGCGGGTTCATCCTCCTGGGCACCGGGGTGGGCTTCTTCACGGGGCTCGTGGCGATGGCCATTCTCTCCAAGGTAAGGCTTGAAACGGCGCGGCCAGTTGATTAGAGTCTCATCGAGATGAGGAATATCGGCCGGGTAATTAACCTGCGGGCAGATCTTGCCGAAATAGCTCTAGGAAGGCATGCCGCATGCGAAAGCTGTGGGGCCTGCCTGGCAAGTCTCGATCCGAAGCAAAGGACACTGCTGGTCGCGAACGACAGGGGAGCCGGGATCGGAAACACGGTTGAAATCGAGGTACCGCCCGTGCGTGCTGTGGGGGTGGCGTTCCTGCTTTTCATTGTCCCGCTCTTTTCGGTTCTGGCCGGGGCTTATGTGGGGCACAGGATCGCCCGGGCCCTGGGATGGCCTGAAGTCGCCGGCGCCATCGGTCTTGGATGCCTGGCTTTGATGCTCTCGCTCCTCATACTCAGATTTGTCGAGCGTGCAGGATCCCGTGGCAGTATGGCCAGAATCGTCCGGATCCTGCCCTGTGAGGATGAACTCGAAGGGAGGCGCTGATACCCTCTTTAGCACCTAAGGCACTTGCGCGTACCTGTTGCAGGTTCGCACTGAAGAAGAAAGCCGAAGATGTAATCATCATCGATCTCCGCAAGCTTAGCGCGCCCACCGATTACTTCGTTATCTGCAATGGCACAGTCGACCGTCAGGTCAAGGCCATCGCAGACAGCGTGCTCGATGGTCTGAAGGCCAAGGGTCACAGGCCGTGGCATGTGGAGGGCTATGCGGCGAAGAAGTGGATTCTCATAGATTACGTCAATGTCGTGGTCCATATCTTCACCGGCGACACGCGTGACTTCTATTCGCTGGAGACCCTGTGGGGCGATGCCCCGAGCGAGGTGGTGGAGTAACCGGTCGGGCCGGAGGCTCCTGTCGGATTCGCCGGGTGAGGCCCCCCGTCACTGCGACTGGCATTGAACGACTTCTGTCCAGGTTCCACTTCTCATTTGATGATCACCTCCTATTTGTTAGACTGACTCCGCGGCCGGCTGGAGATGGTCTTGTGGACAAGTCATCGGGAGATGAGCGGCGGCTCTATGGAGACCTGGCCTGGACCTGGCCCATAGT